>JBGTRS010000352.1:0-5138 GCA_041940665.1 Pyrinomonadaceae bacterium
GTCAAACTTTGACGCATTCGGGCGGATTTTTCGGAGAGTTCCGTCAGTAGAAAATAACTCTTCAGTTTGAAATGGCAAGAAAAAAATTTCGCAACAGCAGTCGGCAGATACCTTCTTCGGAGCGTTCTTTTCAGGAATATCTTATCAATCAGCCCGTTCCGCAAACCTCCCGAACAGAACTCATTCGCCTCATCCGCGGCGGCGAAGACACATATCTCGAACTCAAAATAAAACTTTCCAATCCCGAACGAATCGTTCAGGAGATCGTCGCCCTGGCCAATACGGCCGGCGGCACGATGATCTTTGGCGTCACCGATCAGCTTCGCATCGAAGGCGTCAGAAACCCCGAAGGCGTCCAGGATGAACTGATCCGCATCTGCCGCGAAGAGATCTATCCGCCGCTTGTTCCTTTGATGGACTCGATCGCGTTTGACGACGGAAGACGGATCATCGCCTTGGACGTGCAGGGAAAAAATCGTCCGTATCGAACTAAAGACGGCAAGTTTTATCTGCGGATCGGCGATGAAAAACGCGAAGCGACCCGCGAGGAACTTTCGAATCTGATCGACGAAACGCGTCCGCTTTTTTATGAAAACATCCCGCTCGAGGGTTTACACGAAGATGATTTTGACGATGCACTTCTGTGGAGTTTTGCGGACGGCTTTGAAAAAGATTCGATCGGCAAACATGGTTATGAAACGGAGAATTTCTTAAAAAGAGATCTGCTCTTGGCCGTCGGAAGCCGCGATGAATTTCTGCCGACCGTCGCGGGAATTCTGCTGTTTGGAAAAAATGAAAGAATTGCCGACGTTCTGCCGCGGGCCGGAGTTACGATGACGCGGTATGCGGGGGCCGATACACATTCCGAGATAGTAGAAAGAGAGGTTTTAAACGGCAATCTCCTGACGCTTTATGAGTCAACTTTGCGTTTTATCGAACGCTATTGCGATCTTTGGAAACATAAATCGAAAAAGTCGAAACCCTCAAAGGATGCCGCACCGGTCGAATCCCGCGGAAATTATCATCTTTATTCGGTCAAGGAAGCCGCGGCAAATGTCCTGATGCACCGCGATCTGGCTTTGCGGGATCAGGAAACAAGAATTTCAATCTTCGATGACGCCATCGAATTCATCAATCCGCGCCGGACAAAAGGTTTCGTTCCGCCCGCCTCCAAAGCGATCCGCTACGGCATCACGCAAAGAATCAATCCGCAGATTTCCGCCATTTTTTCCCGCCGCGAATATGGAATAAACTTACCCCGCGGCGGTCTGCCGATGATCCTCAAACAATCGCAACATTTTTCGGGCAAAAAAGCCGAACTCTATACTTCAAATGATGAGTTCAAACTGAAAATCTACAGTTCATAAAGTAAAAAGCCGTTGTTGATTTTTTCCAACAACGGCTTTTCACTTCTTATCTTTTTCTTTTTACTTTTTATCTTTATCTTCATCTTCTTCCGTCGAATAATACGGGCGATGCTGGACGACAAATTTTTTATCGTCGTAAACGCCGTCGCCGTTGACATCAACCTTGACTTCGAGTTTGTATTTTTTGTCGGCGGGGCGGTCTTCGCCCGCGTCGTAGGCAATACTGTATTGATTGCGGAGAAGTGCGTCAATGCTTTGCAGAATGCCCGGAATTTCGCCCGGAAACGTCATCTCCCAATGCTGTCCGCCCGATTCCTTGGCAAACGTGTTCATGGCGTTTCTGGCTTGCAAAAATGTCAGACGTCCCGGCGTTCCGTCAATTCCGTCCGTAGCCGGAAGCCGATGTTCGTATTTTTTGAAGAACAAATTTCCCGTGCTGATGATGTAAATCGGAATACCGGCTTTGCGGATTGTTTTGCGGACATCGCTGTAATTTATGCGGCTGAAAGTATCAATTCCCGAAGCGACGAGAATGATCGCCCGGCGGCGTGAGTTGACGTCAACCATTCCGCCGTATTCGATTTTACTTTCTTTCGAATCCTCCAAAACCACCGCATCCGCCGTTCCGCCAACGAGAGAAAATTTTACCGCATCGAAAAGATTGTTTTCGCGGAATGCCGGACGATTTCTGAGAAGCAGATTGATCGTCGCCTGGATTCTGCCCGGATCGTTCGTAAAGTCGGTAATCGGTGTCGGACGCATATCGAAGGCGACGACCGAAGCGTAGTCATCGGGAGCTTTAATAAAACGCGAAAGAAAATAGGCGACCGGCCGGATGACCTCGAGATGTCCGCGTTCGTAACCGCTACTTCCGTAATAGCCGAAGATCTCCGACCATTTACTGTATTCAACCACCAGAGTCACCGTGATCGGTGCGTCGGGCATCGAAAAATTGGTGATCTCCTGTTTTTTGCCGTCTTCGAAAACGGCAAAATTTTCCTTTTTTAACCCCGTAATTATTTGTCCCGATTTTTTATCATAGACGACCGTGTCTATATTGACGATGTTTGTTTTGATATTTAATTCATCATCGTCAACGACGGCAGAGCGGATCTGTTCCTGCAGTTCCTTTTCCTCTTTTTCTTTCTGAAGTTCTTCGGGAGTTTTCGGAGTCGGCCTTTGATTCTTTTTCTCATTGCCTTTGACGGGTCTCTGCGGACGCGATTGGGCATTTGAAATTACGGACAATCCGAGTGTCAGAATTATTAAGAACGCCGGAAAAACGGAAATTCGACGGAGAAAATTATATCGCATAGATTTATCACCTTATTTGAAGTAGCTTTTTTATAGTTGTTAGATACATATTGTCCGCTCTTGGTTGGAATAAATCAAGGTTTGGAAAAGTAAAAATAATAACTCACCTTACGCGATTTTGGATTTTTTGAAAATAAGCCGTCGAAGACGGTGAGATATTCCCCGCTCCACCGCCCGCAATGCCAACTGCGGGAATAGTTGAAAAAAATGTCGTCAGCGGTTGAAAACCGCGACAAATCAAATAAGGTATGCCGCCGTTTTCAACGGCTTGAATGCTTCTATTTATCACTCCCAACTCTGGCGAGTTGGGCGGCGAAGCGGGGAATATATCGTTGGTTTCACCGACTAAAACCGAAATTATCAATTTATCGCGTAAGGTGAGTGAGTAAGATAAAGTCATCCGCAAATTTGTTCGGGATATTTCTTTAGCTTTCTTTAAAGTGATAAAGAAGTGAAAAACAAAATAAATTTTCCACCTCTTAATTTTTTCTTTTCCCTTTTTACTTTCCGCTTTTAATCGAGATTTGTCGAGATTTCAATAATCACATCATAGGAGCCGGAATTATCGTTCAGGTTGCCTTCATTGACGCCCAAAAATAAAGCCCCGTCGCGGGTGGCGACGAATTCGCGGTCTTCGCCGATATGGATAAAATCGTTGTTATCGTCGCCGATAACGGCGATCAGACTGCCCGTCGGCTGATCTTTGATAAGTTTGTTTTCATCGGGCAGAGTGCTGATCCCGCGCGGTCCCGAATAACGGCCGTTGCCGAGCGAGATGCGGCCGTTGCCGATGATGCGGATCTTTTGTCCCTTGCGGACGACCCAGCCGGCGTTTGTCCAGCCGTTGGCGGTATTGTCCGCCAGAACCTTGACATTCAACTGAATCGGTTTCGCGGTATTGGCCGAATTGTTCGAGCCGTCATCAATCACGTCATCATCCGTTATTTCATCGTCATCATTTGTAGTATCGGCGGGCGGCAAATTTGTTCTCGGAGGAGTCGAACCGACCGTGATGATCGTCGTTTTTCCGTCATTCGATTCGGTGTAAGAAGGCTGTTTGGTCGTGCTTGTTTCGTTGTTTGAAACGGTGGCCGGAACGGCTTCCGAATCAAAACTGATTGATTCGATCTCGTCCGCAAAAAATCTCATCTGACGTTGCCTTGCACCTTCACCGATGACGATGACGAATTGCCCGTTTTCAAAACTGATGATCTTGCCTTTGATAACGCTTCCGTCTTTTAATTTGATCGTATCGGCAAAAGCGAAAACGGCAACACTCAAAGTAATTAAACAAATTGAAATGACTCGAAAAAATTTGGATCGTAAAAACATATCTCCTCCAGAAAGGGTTTATTTATTTGGGGATCGGAATTATAAATGCAGGATTGACCGCCGGGATCGTTTTCAAGAAAATCAGATAAGTCAACTTCTTCTCTGCACCATTTTGTAGATGCTGAGATTGACCGAACAAGTTGTAATAATTTACCAAAAAAGCAATTTCGTCAAAGATTATACACGAATTTGCTTTTATTGTTAAAAAAAAGTTTCCGATGGAATATAATTCGTTAGTTGGAAGGTTTACAGTCAGGGTCTTGACTTGTCAAAATGTAATAAATAGACTCTAAAAACCGACAACCGAACATTTCCAACATTTCTCTTTATTTTTATCTGATTCTAAGCTGTATTGAGTCGGACGAGATCGAAGTATAATGGCAAAAGGTACAGCGATAAATCAAAACGATTTTCAGAAAATGCTTCAATGGCTTGATGCCGATGAAGAAAAAGCCGGACGGGTTTATGAAACGATCCGTCTGCGTCTGATGAAAATTTTCTATGCCCGCGGCTGTCAGACCGCCGATGAACTCGCCGATGAAACGATTGATCGGGTCGTTAAAAATATTAACAATCTCGTCGGATCTTATGAAGGTAATCCGAACCTGTATTTTTACGGTGTCGCCCGCCGGGTTTTTTTGGAACAGACCAGAAAACCGCAAAACCGGGAATTGCCGAAAAATCTGATCCGAATTGAAACGGATACGGAAGAACTCGAAAAAAGAGATTCCTGTCTGACCGAATGTCTTCAAAAACTGCCGACCGAAGACAGTGATTTCATACTCAGATACTACAAAGGCGAGAAAAGCGAAAAGATCGGGCGAAGACAGCGAATGATGAAGGAACTGGAAATTTCTTCGGAAACTTTGCGGGTGCGGGCGTTTCGGATCAGAAGATCGGGATCGCTCAAAGCTTCGGTCAGTGCAGAGAGCATCTCTGCGGTGGGCTCTCCGATCTGAGCCAGCTCTGCGACCGCCCGACGCCGGACCTTGAGAGAATGATCACGAAGCGCCACCGTCAGCAGAGGGATCGCGCTGGGCGAAGCAGGTCCAATCTCGTTCAGGGCAGAGACAATCAGCTGCTGCATCTGCCGATTGTCTTCCTGAAGACCCATCACCAGAGAGG
>JBGTRS010000353.1:0-5124 GCA_041940665.1 Pyrinomonadaceae bacterium
TTTTTCTTCTTATCTGCCTTTTTTTCCTTTAGGTCGGCCGGCGGCGTAACACGCAAACGTTTGTTTTTATCCTTGAAAATGACAAAACGTTTTTCTTCCATCTGCCCGGTTTGCTCATTGCGGACGTTAACGGTAAAGGTTTTGTTATCGCCCGTTCCTTCGACTTTCAACGGCAACCGTCCCCAAACGTCGATTTTTTCCCGTCTCGTATCGTAAGCCGTATAATGTTCCTGGCCGTATTTATCAAAACCGAGAACGAGGATGCCGTCAAAATCCGGTTCGGTGCCGTCAATCGCTTTGACCTCATCGGTTCGCATCAGGATCACCCAACTTCCCGGTTTTGTCACCTTTGCTCCGGCATCTTTCATAATCGCACTGTCTTCATCCGTGCCGGGATCGTCCAGTCTCTGCCAGGTGATGAATTTGCGGTCATTTGTTTGATAATAAACAATATCGCTCGGCACCTGCAGTTCGACCTGTCGGCCGAAGATCCACCCCATCGGTGCCGGTGAAACCGATGGATCGAGGCGAACTTTATACCAGATGTCGTATTTGTCATCAATTTTTTCCGGCTCGTCCTTTTCGCCTTCCCGGGCGGCTTTGATCTCTTCGTTTTCCGGTTCTTCGTCCTCTTCGCCCTTACCTTTCGGGACGAATTTCCATTCGAGAATTTCAAACGGCGAACCGTTGTCGAGTCTCAACAAAATATTATCTTCAGCAACCAGCGGCGTCAGACGCAAGTTGGAAGCCGCCCGCAGTTGCCCGGTCGCCTGCGGCTGCAGGTTCTTATCTTCTTCGGCAAGTTTTCTGGATTTATCGAGCGATTCTTCGATGATTATGTGCTGAGCTTCAATCCACCCTTCCGTTTCGTCCTCGTCGTTGGCCCGGACGCGATACCAGAAAACTTTCTCAAACTCGATCTCATCGAGAACTTCAACCTGCTGTCCGCGTTTGACCTCCAAAAGATCGGCCGCGACGACCGCATACGAACTTCTGATATTCGCCCGTTTTGAGATGACCGTTCCGGTCTCGGTCAGACCGACGGCACTAAAAAGATTTTCCGATGCCGCATCAACAATCCCGCACCCCGTAAAGGAAATCGAACCGCATAAAATAATCGCGAAGATAAATAATTTTTTAATTAACATTTTTGAAAATCTGCTGTTTCTTAAAATTCCGCCGACTATTATAGCCTAATTTTTTTAATAAAGCCTTTTGCCGACCGTTTAATTTTGGCTTGAGTGTTAATTTTGCGTCTGTTTCGTTGCCAAGATTTTCGATGCCGAAAGCCGTCAGATACTTTGCCCAATCAATTTTTTCCGTTCCTTCGATGTATCTTCCGATGATCGGACGAAGTTCTTCATTTTCCCGCAAAATGTTCAAAACAGATGCGTTAGCTTCTTGTTTTTCCCCCTTACCGTGTTTTCGGTAAAGTTTTCGAAAAATATCGTTCAAGTCATTTTTTCCCTTGCTTTTTTCCAAAACCGCCGCATCGCACAAGAACGCGACCAATAGACCTTTTGCATAAACGCTTGAAATTTCACCGTTCCAACGCATCTTTGAACTTTCAATAAGCGAGATTTTACCGTTTCTTTTTCGGTCTAAAAAATACGCCTGCTCGAGCGTGTTCAAAAAATCTTCAAAGCGAATCTGGCCAAGCCGCAGTCCTGTTTTTAACGCGTGATAAACCGCAAAGCCTTCATAAAACCACGCATAATCACCGCTTAATTGCAGGGAGTTCGGAATCCAGAGATGAAACAACTCGTGTCTGAGTTGTTCATGCAGACGTTGTTCAGCAAAACTCCTCGCAATCATCGGCGACGACAAAACAACAACATTGCTCCCGCGTGTTTCCGCCCGCCAGCGATCCAGACCGATGTCTTCCGGAAACCGCATCAAAAAAATACTTGCCTTTTGAACCGGAACTTCGCCGAACAGACCAGCATATTCTTTCAAAATCTCTTCCGCCATTTCATACGCCAGTTCATCCGCAAACTGCCATTCATCGTGAATCGTAAAATTCAAAATCGCATTATCAACCGGAATTTCTCTTTCCCGAAAATTTTCTCCGATAAAAAAAACCGCATTTTCCAAATTTTTGACCAAAAAAGTTTTGTCACTTATCTTTGCTTCATTTGTCGAAATCTTCCAATTTTCCGGCAGTTCAAATAAAATTTCAGATGTATTTTTTTCATCATTAAAACGCGGCAAAACATCATTGAGCATAATCAAACCGCGTGCATCTTTAATCCAGGAAATATGTGCATTCGAGACAGTATTTTCCGAAGGTTTCAAATCTATTTTGTAAGAAATAGCTGAGGCTTTTTCATCGGCAACAAATTCGCCGGCGGCAAATTTTTTGTAAGAAATTTCCCTTCCGTTTTCATCAAGCAATTTCAGATCGCCGATCCTTTTTGAGAGATTTTCCGAATCGGCGTAACCATTTAAAAATGACCAGTTTTTTTCATTTTCGAAAAATTTCCCTTCAACGAAAATTTCCGAATTTAAATTGACCGAAATTTTCACTTTGACCGGTTGCGAAAATGCCTCCGGAACACCGGCAAAATTCAACAAGAGAAATGTTGCACCGATGAGAAACTTTTTTATCATTGTTGACATCCAATAAATTCGGGAACTAAAATAGAAAATTGTTCGTAAGAAAGTTTAGGCTCTTAACCGTTTACCAAACAAGGATAAAAAATTTAATGAGTATAATCAAAATTGTCATCTATACGTTAGCATTTTTGTTGAGCCTTTTGTTTTGGGGACGTTTCGTTTCTTAAAACGGAAAGTTCAATAAGTTTGTATTAGTCAGTTTGTTTTTTGTTTTCCAAAAATAAATCTGCCATTTGGAATAATTTAAATTTTATTATATAAAGCGGTCTTTACATTAGACTGCTTTTTTAATTTTAAAAGTTGAAAAGTTGAAATAGCAAACCTTTTCACTTTTTACCTTTTTTATATATGACTGAATTAAGAAAAATAAAACGTGCTTTAATAAGTGTTTCCGATAAGACAGGTATTGTCGAATTTGCGAAAGAATTAAAAAACTTCGGAGTCGAAATAATTTCAACCGGCGGAACTGCCAAGGTTCTGCAAGAAAACGGTATCGAAGTGACGAAAGTTTCCGACGTGACGGGTTTTCCCGAAATGATGGACGGACGCGTAAAAACCCTGCATCCGAAAATTCACGGGGCTTTTCTCGCTTTGCGGGATAATGAAGATCACGTCGCTTCGATGAATGAACACAGCATCGAACCGATTGATCTGGTAGTTATCAATCTCTATCCGTTTGAGGAAACCATCGAAAAAGAAGGCGTTGCGTTAGACGAAGCCGTCGAACAGATCGACATCGGCGGTCCGGCGATGATCCGTTCCGCCTCGAAAAATTTCCGCGATGTCGCCGTTTTGACCGACGCGAGAGTCTATGAAGACGTCTTGAACGAAATGAAGGAAACGGACGGTTCGCTTTCAATGGAAACCCGGCAACGTCTGGCGGCTCTTGCCTTTACGCGAACTTGCTTTTATGATCTCGCCATTTCCGGTTATTTAGCCGAACAGTTATCGCAAAATGATCTGGAATATCTCGAACCGCTCAATCCGTTCGGGAACCTGGCGTTCATCGAAATTGATGAAGAAACGGAAGATCTGATCGAAGAAACTGCCGATACGGATGAACTTCCCTCTTTGATTACGATCGGTCTGGCCAAAGTTACGGATTTGCGTTACGGCGAAAATCCGCACCAGAAAGCGGCACTTTATGATTCGGGCGAAGCGGGCGGAATCGCCAATGCCGAACAATTACACGGCAAGGAAATGTCCTTTAATAATTATGTTGACGCCGAAGCCGCCTGGCGGATCGCGAGCGATTTTGAAGAGTTGGCGGTCGCCATCATCAAACACACGAATCCTTCGGGCATCGGACTCGGAAGTAACAACTTGGAAGCCCATCAGAGAGCTTTAGCGACCGATCCGGTTTCGGCCTTCGGCGGAATCGTCGCAATGAACCGAACAGCCGATGCGGAAGTCGCCGAAGCGATCAATAAGGTCTTTACGGAAGTCGTCATCGCCCCGGATTACACGGATGAAGCACTCGAAATTTTCCGTAAAAAGAAAAATTTGCGGGTTTTAAAAGTTGATAATACGGCGGAGAAAAATCCGCTTGAATTCAGGCAGATCTCGGGCGGCTACCTTGTGCAGAATCAAGATTATTTGAGCATTTCCAAAGACGATCTGAAAGTTGTCAGCGAACGTCAGCCGACCGAAAAAGAGATTCAGGCGATGCTTCTGGCGTGGAAAGCCTGCAAGCACGTTAAATCAAACGCGATCGTTTTTGCGAACGACGTGCAGACCGTCGGCGTCGGTGCCGGACAGATGAATCGCGTTGATTCGGTCAGGATCGCGGCGATGCGGGCGAAGAAAACCGAACTCGAACTCGAAGGAACGGTTCTCGCGTCCGATGCGTTTTTTCCGTTCCGCGACAATGTTGACGAAGCCGCCAAATTCGGCATCTCGGCGATCATTCAGCCCGGCGGTTCGATGCGTGATGAAGAATCAATCGAAGCCGCTAACGAACATAACATTTCGATGGTCTTTACGGGTTATCGCCACTTTAAACACTAAGGAGAAAAAGTAGGCAATAGCAGTTGGCAGGCGGCAGTTTTTTTCTGTCAACCGCTATTGCCATCTGCCTACTTTCCCCTTTCCACATTTGCCTTTCGTCCGAAAAAATTGTTTAATGGTTGTTTGCTCTTGCCGGTAAAAGTAAAGGCAATCCGAGCAAAAAGGAGTGTGATAAAGTTTGGCTTACGTTGAATTAAATTCAAATGAATCGATTGAGAATGCTCTTCGCCGTTTTAAGCGAAAAGTAATGACGGAAGAAATCATCAAGGATTACAAAAAACATCAGCATTTCGTTCCGCCCGGTCAGAAGGCAAAGCTCAAATCAGCAAACGCACGTAAACGCAACAACAAGCGTCGCCGGATGCGTCGAAATTTTAGCAACAACAATTTCAATAACAACAGATAAATTGAAGACCTTTTCGAAATCAGCGTGGATTGTGTTCGGATGATCGAACACAATCCACGCTTAGTTTTTTCTACTATGTCGGATAAACCTAAAAT
>JBGTRS010000354.1:0-5115 GCA_041940665.1 Pyrinomonadaceae bacterium
AGGACGGCGGCAATCAGCTGTGACCAACCGATAAACTCATAGTAAAAACCCGTCTGATAGAGAGCATTGAAATAATGCCCGACCGGATTGGAATCCGGCAAAAGGGTAAAAGGTTCTCGCATAATCTTTTTGATTGACGGCTGAATAAACCCGATGGCTAACAAAACCCGGGTAAATGCGGTAAAAAGTTGCAAGATTGTATTATTGGTTACGTTTGAATGAATGCGGTCTAACATCAGTTCGATTTTCATAATTTGTTAAAACGCAAAATTACCGAATTATGTTTTGTTAAAGTTTTCGGTTATTATCTAAAATTTGGATTTTGAAAAGTAGATTTGCCCACGAATTACACCAATCTGCACGAATATTTTCAGGGATTTGTCCAATTTATTTTGTTTTAATAAAGCTTTTAATAATTATTCGTGTTCATTCGTGTAATTCGCGGGCAGAAAATAAATATAAGAGGATAATTTAATGAAACTTGGAATCATACCCGTTAAGTGGACGGATGAGTGCGTTTTGATGCTCGATCAACGTCTGCTTCCGACCGAAGAAAAATGGCTCGAACTCAAAAATTTTCAGGAAGTTGCCGACGGCATCCGCGAGATGGTCGTCCGCGGTGCTCCGGCGATCGGCGTTTCCTGTGCTTACGGTATCGCCATCGGTGCGAAAAATTTTGTCGGCACGAATGTTGACGATTTGGAAGAAGAACTCGAATATGTCTGCGATGTTCTGGCGAAAACACGCCCGACGGCGATCAATCTTTTTTGGGCGATTGACCGGATGAAACGGGTTTTTAAACAAGCCAAAGCGGACGGTAAAAATGTCAGCGAGATCAAACAGATTTTGATTGAAGAAGCGAAAATGATTCACGACGAAGACATCGAAGCCCAACGTCTGATTGCTCAATACGGCGGGGAACTGATCGAGAATGATTCGAATGTCTTGACGCATTGCAACGCCGGAGCGTTGGCGACCGGCGGAGTCTGGGGAACAGCCCTCGGCGTGATTCGCGGGGCGGTAGATCAGGGCAAAAATGTTTCCGTCTTTGCCGATGAAACCCGTCCTTATCTGCAGGGGGCGAGATTGACTGCCTGGGAACTCCTGCAGGATGAAATTCCGGTAACTCTTATCACGGATAATCAAAGCGGTCACGTGATGAAAAAAGGTATGATCCAGGCCGTCGTGGTCGGCTCCGACCGGATTGCCGCCAATGGCGATGTCGCCAACAAGATCGGAACCTATATGGTCGCCGTTCTCGCCAAACAGCACGGCATTCCGTTCTATGTCGCCGCCCCGATGTCAACGGTGGATTTTGATTGTCCGACGGGCGATGAAATTCCGATCGAAGAACGCGACACCCGCGAAGTGACGCACGTCAAGGACATCCAGCTTGCACCCGAAGGCATCAGCGTCGGCAACTTTGCCTTCGATGTAACACCGAACGAACTGGTGGACGCGATCATCACCGAAAAAGGTGTCGCCCGAAAACCCTACACGGAAAGTCTCGCCAAAATGCGTGACGAGGATTGAGGCTTTTTTGATAAGAACAAATCTGAATACGAAACACACGAAACAAACAAAAACTTTCGAAAAAGAATTAGAAATTATAAATGGCTTTTCGTTTTATTTCGTCAAATTTCGTGTGTTTCGTAGTTATATATTTTACCCGAACGGATTTTCGCTAAGTTTATTTAATAATCAAATTGTATAAGTATATATTGCCGATTCTTCCAATTCGCCGCCGGTTTTCTCATATAAATTTCTGGCCGATTCATTATCAATTTCCGTCGCCAAAAACATCTCCGAAATTCCTTTTTCGGCACAAATTTTATTTATAAATTTTAAAAGTTTCGTGGCGACGCCTTTGCGTCGGTGGGATTTTTCAACGACCAATTCATACAGAAACATCTCGACCTTTTCCGATTTGTATTTCGGCAGTTCATAGGCGGTTAAACCGCCGATGATTTCGTCTTTTGCAAATGCGGCAACGACATGGAAATCATCTCTGGCCAGCAGATTTTTTAAATACTCATGGGAAGCAAAGGTCGGAACTTTGACTTTATCATCGGTTTGAAAGATCAGAAAGAGTTTTTTGGCGGATTTAGAATCTTCGGGTTTTAACTTTTTTATAACGACGCTCATTTTCCTTTTTCCAAACAAGCGATGATAACAAGAATTACAGTCAGCGTCGAAGCGACCGTTCTGACAGTATTAAATCTGTTCCAGCGTCCTTCGTAATTTTTTCGTATTACGGCAATTTCCGTCCGGTTGGCGGATTGCAGATCAAAACGGTCGAGGGTATTGTTCATCGGCACATTGCCGAAAACGGTTACGCCCATAACTCCGACCGTATAGGCGATCGTTGCCGCGAGCAGTAACCAGAAACGCGAAGTATTTCCGGAGAACAAAAATACGCAGACCGGCAAAATTATCTGTGCTCCGAAAAACGCCGTAAAAAACAGAGGGTTTTGGATCGCCCGGTTGGCCGCCTGCATAACGGAAACAAATTCCGAATCCGAAACACGAGCCAATCCCGGCATAATCGAAATTGACCAGGCAAAAAACAGACCGGCGACCAGAGCCGAAAGGGTCGCCGCGATCAAAATCAAAATATCTGAAAAGATCATTTTTAACCAATCCTATAATGTTTCAAAAACTTTTTCGATCATTGCCAAAATCTTTCCGCATAATCATTGACCGTAACTTTTCCCTTGATCTGTTCGTCGGTCGTGTACTGCAAAAGGTCGTTGTTGATCGCGTGATTGAGTTCAACCAAAAGTTCGGCGTTGCGGGGCGTGCAAAATGTCCGGAAAATTCCCAGTGACTGGTCTGCGGGAACGGGAACGGCCGTGATTTGTTTTCCGGATGCTTTTGAAAAAGCTTCGGCAAAATCTTCGGCCGAAAGTTCAAAGCCTTTCAGTTCCTTGATCTCTACGCCATTTGAATCTTCCAGCATCGCTTCCGCCGCCAAACGCCCGACATCTTCGGCGGATATATGCGGGATCTTCTTGTCGAGCGGAAAATAAAAACTCGGTAAAATACCCTCATTTTCGACGCTTTCGATGCCCGAGTTCCAGTTTTCCATAAAACTCGGCGGACGCAGGAAAGTTACGGGAATATCCATATTCTGAAATCCCTTTTCGAGCAAATGCAGGGAGCCGACGACGCCGTTTTTTTCGGACAGATCGGCACCGATCGAGGAAAGCACGACCAGTTTTTCAAGCGAAGAATTCTCGATCGCCGTTTTCGCCGATTCGATAAAATTTTCCGTTTCTTCTAAAAGATCTTCGCATTGATAGTTCGGCGGATTCATCAAATACAGAACCTTTCCGCCCGCGAGGGCTTCGCTCAAAGCTTCCGCATCCAGAAGGTCGGCAACGGCAACCTCCGCTCCCGCGTCCTTCCAGATTTGTCCTTTTTCCTGACTTCGGACAATAACTTTTACGGGCAGGCCTTTTTCCAGTAGTGTTCGGGCGGCAGCGGAACCCGTCTGTCCGGTTGCTCCGGTTATGATATACATAGATCGTTCCTCCAACTTATAATTCAATGTTCAATTACTTGGCTTCCATCAGCGGTTTATATTTTTCCCAATTAGCATAGGCCAAAAACGCATTTGCCAGCACCAAAAAAATTCCTACCGGCAGACCGGAAGTGTCAACAAAAACGTGAAACAGAAAAATATTTACTATTATAGGAGCAATGACGACGGTTGCCAAAGGCACGAAATATCCCGTCACAAAAGCTATCCCGCAGATGAGTTCGGTAATTTTGATCAGTTGCAAAAGATAACCCGAAGCATTTACGCCGTCCATAAATGTTTTTGTTTTGCCCGTCAACTCGGGTTGCGGAACGAGGTTAAAAAGCACCGAGATCGAAGCAAAAAGAAAAAGAAGTCCCATCAATACACGCACAATTATAACTGCTATTTTCATTACTAATTCTCCTTGTAGGAAAAAGTCGGATATTTAAATAGAACACGGATTTCGCGGATTTACGGAATTTAATCTAAAAAAAATCTATGAACCTCCGAAAGTTCCGTGTTTATCCGCGTTCTATGGTTTATAAAAAGTTTAAGATTGCGGCAACTTGCTGAAATCCATATTGACGACATTCCAGCGATGGCCGTCCGGGTCGGCAAAGCCGAAACCATACATCCAGCCTTCGATCTCCTGCGGTTCGCTGAAGATCGTGCCGCCCGCGTCAAAAACCTTGCCGGCCAGTTCATCCACTTCGGCGGAATTTTCCGCATCGAGCGAAATCAAAACTTCCGCTCCGCGTTTTGCGTCGGAAACTTCGCTTTTCGTAAAGCCCTTGAAGGTTTCTTCGTCAAAGAACAAAACGGTTATGTTTTTCTCGCCGACCGAGTAACAAACCATCGAATCATTCGCGGGATGTTGATCGTTTATTTGAAAACCGATCTCATCAAAAAATTTCTTTGTTTTGCCGACATTCTTGACCGGCAGATTTATCCAGATTTCTTTTGTCATAATTTATATTTCCTCCCGTCTAATAAACTTGTTTACCTCTAAGCTATTACCAAAGTTTTGAAACCGCCGTAAGCCATCCGTTTGTAATCAAATGCCTTTTCTTTATCTCCCTCGCTCATCATTTCCTTTAATCTTTCATCCGCCATGACCGCTTCATTGACCTTGTCCCGATGCTCGCGTGATTCGTACATAATCCACGCAAAAATTACGGTTTCATCTTCGGAAGCATCGGCTAAGTCCTTAAAAGAAACGGTTTTTTCGATGTCGAGATCGTCGCCGACCGCTTCGACATACTGCAACGCACCGTGTTCCATCCAGACCTCGCCGGCTTTACGGGCAATCTCTCGGTATTTTTCGATATTGTCCTTCGGAACGGGAATGACAAAACCATCAACATATTTACTCATAACAACTTCTCCTTATTTATAAAATTTTGTTTCATTTGTGAAACACTAGATAATACATACTATACAGCAAAAAGGTTTTCCTGCAAGGTGTTAATCCGTCAACTTTGCGGGTTGATTACGACAAAATTTTTCGATAATTTTATTGTATGAAACACGTTTCCATACTCGTTCCTGAATCGGCGGTTTTGGCGGCGGTTGACGATCCGCGGCACGTTTTT
>JBGTRS010000355.1:0-5100 GCA_041940665.1 Pyrinomonadaceae bacterium
CACCTCGATGCGCTCCACCTCGAGCCCGCCGGCGAAGAGACGCTCCATGTCCACCGCCACCCACGCGCGATCGATGTGCACGATGTCGGCCGCGGCGGAGTCGATGCCGCGGGCGCGCAGCCGCACCTCGTCGAGCGCGTGCGGGCCGCCGGCATTGCACACCTGGCCCGGATCGCCGCCGAGATAATAAAGCCCGAGAGCCTCACCCGTCAGATGCGTGTTCGGACTGTAATAGGTCGAAAGATACTTTTCGATATGTTTGGCGTGAACATACAGAAATTTTACGGCTTTCAGGAAAACTTCATCGGTAAAACTCTTCGCATCTTTGAAAAAATGAAACGCCCAAATCCAGGTGATCGCCCGCAGTGAAACCTCCAGACTGCTCATCCAATTGATGCCCAAACCGGGCGGATTTTGTTCCATCCAGCCCTCCAGATGTGCGACAAATTCCTCGGCATAACGTTCGTCAGCGGTCAGCCAGAAGGCGACACCGAGCGTAAAAAAATGCTGGTGCCGGTTGAGTTCCCAGACGATCTTTTTATCGCCCGTTTCCTTTGCATCGAGTTCTTCGAATTGTTTCCAATGTTTTAAGGGCGATTGTTTATCGGCGAGCGGTTCGTAATGCCAATCAACCGGCGTACCGAAATCGAGATTCGAAAAGCCGAGCAGATCAAACCGCCCGTCCAAAATTTTATTGGCCTTTTTTATAAAAAATTTTGCCGTTTCCAGATCAAAATTTTCCCGAAAAGAGCTGACCGTTTCCTTTTTATCCAAAAACGACGGAAAAAATCTGAACTTTGCTTCCCGGTAAAAGTCCTCCCGTAAAATCCCGGCGGAAACTTCCGCATCTTTGGAAAATCTGGTTTTATCAGTGAGTTGAAAAAGTTCTTTGTCGGTGGGCAATTTTCCGCCGATGCCGATCTGTTCGGTGTATGCGGAAAGAGCCTGGCCACTGCGGGTGCGGATTTCTTCCAAACTTTTTCCTTTCAATTTCTTGAATGTTTTCAGAGGATTTGTCATTACGAACAATTTAACCCAAAACCCGAATTATACCAAGACCTTATTTTCTTTAGTCTCTTTCATTAAATCGGCTTTTTGTTCGTTCATAATTGATTTTAAGCGGTAATCCCGAAAGTCATCCGGATTTCCATTTTTACCTTCAACCGCCGCCAAAACCATATTGACGGCTTCTCTCGCCGAAGCAAAATGCGTTTTATAATCGCCTGTTCTTTCGCCGTTTTCGACTATTTCATTAAAAAACCGGACGGCATCTTCGCCGATACACGCCCGTTGGTCGTAATCGAAAAATCCGTGGCAGTAAAGTTTGATAAAAATCCAGTTTGAATTGCCCTTGACGGTGATGTTCGCGTTCTTCCAACGCCGGAATCTCGCCCGATCCATCGCTTGATTTTTAACCAACGCACCGTCTTCGATCCGCGGCAGAGGGATGCCTTTGATCCGCCGCGTCCAGTTAAAAACGAGCGGCCCGGTAAATATTAAAGGAAATTCCGGTTCGAGTCCGTTGACGCGAACGGATTTCCCTTTTCGATGCGGAATCTTCTCATCAAGCGGCAAACCGCACTCGTAAATTTTATTGATAACGGAAACCTGAGACTGATCGGGTGCGGAAGGCAATGTGAAATCGGCATAACAGCCCGTTTCCTGTAAAATTCGCATCTCTTCATCCACGCCGCAAAACTTCCCGCCACAGGAATTGGCCAACGCCAGATTGCCGTGAACAAACGCATAACGCGGCTCTCCGACGCCTTCAAAACGCGAAAGACATTTGTGTTCTTCGGCTAAAACGTCGCGGAATTCAAGAAGCTGTTTGCGTAAGTTTTCCGCCGTATCCGGCTTTTCAACGCCGTGATGCAGATGAATTTCGACTTCGCCCAGACCTTCCGCCTGCATTCCGGCGATTTGATTCAATAATTCTTTGTCGTATTGCTCGGCCGGATAAAAATTCGTGTGGCGGAATTTCGTCCCGTCGGAATCGAGTGTAGCTTCGCCCGTCTTTCGGGCAAGTCTGTGATAAGCTTCCAACGCCCGTTTTTGTCCGTCCAGATCGAGCATTCCGTTCGGACTCCACGCCGGTTCAAAATGATCGGCGACGGTAAAAATTATATGTTTTTTCTCGAAAGCGGTTCGGCCGAAAAGTGCGTTCGTCCGCTCCAAAGGGTAGCGGATGAGCCACGGCAGATTCCATTTCAGTTTTGTAAGAATTGTATTAGCACTCATTTTTATTTGTTTGATCTTTGGCTTTAGATCTTTGGTCTTTGATTTTTCGAATCATTACATATTTACCAAAATCAAAAATCGAAGACCAAAGACCAAAGACCTAGCATTTTTTCACTAAATACGAAGGCGATAAAACATTATCATCGGGCAAAGTTCCTTCGATCTTCAAATTATATTTGGCAAATTCCCTGTCTAAAAACCGGCGGGTTTGAAAAACCTGTTTGCCCGCCCAGAAACCTTTTGTCAGTTGCTTTCCCGTCAAATTATGAAGCGTTCCGCTTATAAGACAGATCAACGGATAAGCGATCTGTTTCGGGTTCAAAGTCTTTGCCCGGTCTTTCAAAAGATCAACAAAAAACATCGGCGAATGAGTTTTCAGCAGAAAAACTCCGCCCGGTTTTAAAACTCTCGCCACTTCCGCGATCGTCCTTTTGTTGTGCATATAGGGCAAAGCGATGCGGCATAAAACGACGTCAAAACTTTCGTCCCCAAACGGCAGTTCTTCGCCTTTCGCCCGCGAAAAAGCGACCTGTTTTTCGCATTCAAACTTTTTAGCGACTTCATTCCCGACTTTGCCGAGTTCTTCGCCGATGTCAATTCCAATGCAAAACGCCTTTTTTCTTTCGACAAACGGCAACATTTCCTGTCCCGCCCCGCAACCGATGTCGAGAACTTTTTTAACTTTCAGATCGCCGACCGCGTCAACCAGCACAAAACGGCTCGCCGCGTCCCGTTCGGCGTATTGCTCGATGGCAATCTGTGCGTATTCCTCGTAATAGCTGACTTCGCTCATCGCTTTTGTTAAAAAGATTAAATCGGTATAGTTGTCCAAAATTTACAAAGGTTTCCTTAATAATCCCGTTTTCGGATAAGGTGAGTTTTCCTTGTGTCTGTAAATTTCATAGACTTTATATTTACCTGAATTTTCCAAGCCAAGAACCAAGTAGTAATAGTATTTTTTATTTTCTTCATCTATACCTGTTAAATAAATGTTCAGGAACGGACTTTGCGGAACTATTTCATATTCGGTTGCAACGATACTTACCGGATAAGTTCCTTCCGGGTGCATATCGTCAACCAATTCCTTAACTCTCGGAAGTATTTCTTTTATCGGAACGTCTGTTCTTAAAAGTTCTTTAACCGCCTTGAAATCTTTTTTTGTAAAAGCTTTTGCCGCAAAGTCTTCAGCTATTTTAGCCGCCATTTTTTGATTATGGCTTCTGTATGTAAATTTACATCCAATAAAACCACAAACGACCAAAAGTAAAATTAATTTGATTGTAAGTTTATTGGCTTTATTATTTTTCATAACGATAAACGAATACCTAAGCGGTGAAACCGCGAAAATAAGGTAGCCAGACGCGAGAGCGTCTGGAAACGATAAAAAATAAATCCCGCATTGAAGATGCGGTCATAAATCATTCACCAAAGATATTCTTCATTATATTCCAATCCGCTTTCATCCAACATTTCAATCAACTCTTTCTTAAAATCTTTCCTTTGATGATGCTTTTCCTGATTCAAAACATATTTTCTCACGCCTTCAACGCTATTCGGCGAAACGGTAAATGCCGCATATCCTTTCTGCCAGGCAAATTTCTTTTTCAATTTATTGTGAATCCAAGCCGAAGAATCCGCTTTCACATCCCGCAAAAAATAATCGAGGCGATGCGACGATTTCAAACCAAAAAGCAAATGAATATGGTCATTTATTCCGCCGATGGCAAGCGGAAAACCATTCAGACCTTTGATGATTCCGCCAATATAACCGTGCAGATCGTTTCGCCAATCTTTCCGAATCAACGGAAGACGATTTTTGGTGGAAAAAGTTACGTGATAATGCAAACTTGTCAATGTGGAAGGCATAATTCTTTATTGGTGCGGCTTCACCGCACGAGGTCTTTTTTTTAGCTAACCAGACGCTTCGCATCTGGCTACCTTATCTTTGCGGTTTCACCGCTGGTTTGAAAAAATCTCTTGTTTCATTCATCCAAATATCTTCGATGCCATAATTCGAGCATCCATAAAACCCAGAGCGGATGCGAATGGTCGCGGCGTTTTTTGGCGTGTTCGTCCAGGAGCAGACGGATATATTTTTCGTCAAAAATCCCGCGTTCCAATGTTCTCTTTTCGATCAATGTTTCGTGAATTTTATCTTTCAGCTGTAAGTTTATCCATTCGCCGATGGGCACGCCGAAGCCTTGTTTTTCGCGGTAGAGAATATCTGGCGGGACGATGCCTTCGAGAGCTTTTTTGAAAATATATTTTGTTTCAAAGCCTTTTAATTTCAAAGCCGTCGGAATTTCCTGCGTAACGAAATCTATCAAATCCTGATCGAGCAAAGGCACTCTTGCCTCCAAAGATGTCGCCATACTCATTCGGTCAACTTTGGTTAAAATGTCGCCGGGCAGATATGTTTTTGAATCGAGATATAAAAGATTATCAATCGGGTTTCCCGTCGAAATACTTTCGGCGATCTGTTTATAAATCTCTTCGCCGGTTTGAAATCTGCCGTTTAATTTCGCCTTGAAATTTTCATTATAAAGCGAACGTTTTTTGAGTCGGCCGAACTGCGAGATGCTGTCAATGTAGCGTTCGATCGCATCGAGCGAAGTGTTGTAAAGAAAATTTTTACCTTTCGCACCGTGCGGCAAGGCTTCGCTCAAGGGTTTCATCAAACCTTTCCGCAAAGATTTCGGCAAATTGCCCAGACCGCTTCGTTTTTTATCGGTCAGATATCTGGTGTAACCCGCAAAAAGTTCGTCGCCGCCGTCGCCTGACAAAACGACCGTAACGAAATCTCTCGCCATTTTGGAAACCATATAGGTCGGCATCGCCGAAGGATCGGAAAACGGCTCGTCA
>JBGTRS010000356.1:0-5067 GCA_041940665.1 Pyrinomonadaceae bacterium
TCATTGGCCAGCAGTTCTTTTTCGGTCAACCAAACATTCCGGTTCCAAATAATGTGATTTACCAACAATGTGTTTGAGTGTAAGGCAAACATTTGGGCTAAATAATTTCCCAAAACCAAATCCACCGGATCGAAGGCATCGAGATAAATATCACACGCCCGTCCGACCGAATGATAAGAAAAACCGCCGCCCCTGGTCGTCCGATCTACCTTTCCGCCGATCTTCCAGATCGTATAGGGAAACTGTTTAGCCAGCGTTTCCATTATAAAAACCACGTGCGGTTCGCTTCCTCCGCTTTGAACGAGCATTCCGTTTATATATCCCATAATATCTTTAATTCGCCTGTAATTTATTACTACTATTTATCTGTCATTTAACCTTCGACAAACCGGGTAATTCTGCCTACTACATCAACCATCTTTTTATTTTGCTTGTTTTTCCATACGACCACGAAGATTTTTTCGAGAGTTAAATCGTATTTCTTGATCAAAATCTTTCCTCTTTTTTTTCCATACGACCTAAAAAGGGACAGACGGCAATCAATCGCGTACATGTAATGTTTAGCTAAGCGGAAATCAATCGTCGCTAACGAATGCCAGCTGGTAGGGCGATTGTCAGATTCGTAAGACAAAGCCATATTCCATTTGTCTTTCACCAGAGCCATGACACCCCCGATCTTGAGAAATGAGACATCCTTTTCATTTCAATTCCAGTTGTATGTGGTTCCGTGAAACCCGCCGGGATGATGTGACAGTCCCATAAGATCAACTTCTATTTGAGTTCCAATCAATGCCAATACTGCTGTAATTTCCATATTTAACTCCCGATTTTTCTAATCAGCTATGTTATTTCTTCATTTTATTTCCGATCCTCATTGCATCTCCCACAAGCTCCCCGATTGATTCTTTGGTTTCGCCAACCTGAACACCGTTTAATTTTGCAAATTCTTTTGCTAATTCCATATTTGGAAATTCAAATTGTATGATTTTATTTCCCACTCTGAATTCGAATGCCCGCAGGTAAATAACTTCCCAAAATGAAACGGGTATGATAATAGCGATAACTATAATGATTAACTTGGTTTGGGTTGGTTCAAAGGGAAGCTGAATTCCCAAATATGATGCGGTTAAAAAAATTAAAAGCAGAATATTAACAACTACAAATAAAGCTACGTTGGTGATGTGTTTTATTTTTTCAAATTTCCTCCAACATAAATTATGGGCGGGAACATCCAGAGTCTCATTTTTGCGTAAAAGCCAAAAGACGATTCCATACAATCCTGAGATAGACGATCTGACACGAAAGGTTTTTCCCTTGTACGGTTCACCGCAATATACACATTTTTTCGGAAACTTTATCTCTTTTGTATTTTTCCCGATCACCACTTTTTCAGTCATATTTATAACTCCGAAAATCCTTACAATTTCTGTTTATTTGTCGTTGTTTTTATTCATTTCCATATTGCTTTTCTTCAATCAAACGCAACTTGTAGGGAAAATCGCCGATACTCATATTCAACGCCAAATCTTCCGCTTCCTGTTTTGAAAATTTTCCTGAAATTTTGCCGAGGTCTTCGATTTTTGTTTGAATGTAAGCGACGCTTATAGCTTTTCCGTTATAGACGCTTGCCATATAGTTATTGATATTTTTTTCAGACCACGCCGCCATCTTTTCTCCGCCTGATTTCTTTAATGTAAATTCGATATGATAATTTTCTCCTTTTTCATCGGCGGGAGCTGCCTTGGCAGTCTTCACATCCTCACCGGTCAAAATCGGTTTTTTCTCGACGATGATAAATTTCGGAGTTTGAGATTCTTCGGGAAACGAAATGACTTCCTGATTTTCTGCGGCTGTTTGGCGGGCATCTTGTTCAATGAAATAGACGGCTAAATTCGGGTTTGGCGGCGATACGACCGTCCGCAGTTCAAATCTGCTTTCCCCGATCAGCAGTTCCTTATATTTGTCCCAGTTTTTGAAACTTTCGGGAGTTGAATTTACGTCAATAACGATCTGATTCGGTTTTTTTATCAGTTCATGCTCTCTTATGACCTTGCCGCTGGAGTAATTGTAAACTCTTTGGTTTAAAGCTTTAATGATTTTTTCAACCTCTTCATTTGACGATTTGCCTTCAACTTCAACCAGCAAATATGTTCCGCTTTTATGAAACATTTTTGAAACGGAATCGCACGATCCGACAAAAATTGAAAAAACTATCAAGGTAATTATTTTTATTGTTGATTTCATATTCTCTCCGAAAAATTGATTTGTCATTTAATAACTCCGTTCAACGATCAACTATCTCCCAACCCGAAAACGAACCGAATGAATCTTTTCTGCATTTAGATGAAAGGTAGTCATACCTGAATTAGCCGGAACATCAATACTGCCTGACGGTAAATACATCCCGACGAATGTAATATTTGCCATTAAAATTCTTTGATAAAGGAGTTTTATGGTGAAGCCGTTTTTTAGGCTGATAATTTTTATTTCCCCTTTGGCAATATCTTTACCGCGTGAATATTCGTTAATCATTCTGATAGTTGCTGCTGATTCGGAACTCGGCAAATTTAAGTTAATATCAACGTTTGTTGTTTGAGGATTATCAATGCCCATTCCTTCATTGTCTGAATACTGCATATTCCAGGCAGGAATCGAAAAACCCTGTAACTCTATATCTCCCCAATGTCCGGGAACTTTTGAATTGCCGCGAATACCGTCTAATTCCAAAAGCGTAATGTATGTCATCCGTTATTCCTCCTGTTGTTCTTATTTTTGCCGAATCTGTTTTGATAAATGTCAGAAAATATCGCCTAAATGATTTAATAGATTCTTACCTCCGTTCAGATATTTCATTAAGTTTTCGGCTAATGCGGTCGGGTCGTCGTGAGTGATTTTCGGTTTTTTGAATCTGAACTTTATGATTTCCACTCTTTCAGCCTCATCAAAATCAAGCTTAAAACTTTTGATCCTTGCTTTCGGTGCGATCAGCAACGAAGACGTCAGGATCGAATCTTTTCTTTGATAACTCCGAAAACTTACCAATAGGATCAGTTCTTTTTTCTTCTGAAAGGCATAATTGAAATGGTGCGAGTATTTATCGCTTGTTCTGACAATCCCCAGATTTTTATACCGGCAAAGATCTTCGAGTTCGCGGCTTAACTTAAAGAGACTCTCGGTTTGCGACGGCTGTCCGACTCCGCTGTCGAAAAAGACCCTCTGCCCGCCCTTGACCGCCAGCGTGCTGACATCGACGAAACCGAAACTCGGAATGCGGATAATGGAACTCAGAGTTGAACCGTTTTTGATCAAAGCTAACAACTTAAATTCGTAATTAAGCATAAATAATTCATCTTCCTTTTTTTGCTCCAATTGAATTTTTTGAGAAATTTTTTCAAGAAATTTCAATTGTGGTAAACTTATCGGACAGACTTCTATAATCTATTTCTTTGCGGAGATAAGACTTGAGAAATTTATTTGTTTTTTCCTAGAAAGTTCCTAGGCCGGCGTATGTTGTTGAAAACGCACAGCTTTAGATTTGATGAATTTCTTCTCGAGACAGAGGAAAAGGTGCTGTTTCGTGACGAAGAACTCCTTCCCATCACGCCGAAAGTGTATGATCTGCTTTTTTTACTCGTCCGAAATCACGGTCATATTGTCGAAAAAGACGAGATAATGAAGGAAGTTTGGGCCGATAGTTTTGTCGAGGACAGCAATCTGACCTACACGATCCGGCAATTGAGAATACTTCTTGATGACAATGCCCGCCAGCCGAAATATATCGAAACCGTCCCGCGTCGCGGCTATCGTTTTATTGCCGAAGTTTCCGAAACGGACGGAGATTCTGATGTCTGGCAAAACCCCGGTCAATCCGCATCCGACGGATTTGCGGCTTATAATTTAACAGACAAAATCTTTTCTTTAAGCCTTCCGCTTCGAAAAAATCTGCTGTTCGGTATTCTCACATTATTTTTGATCGTCGCCGGCGTTTTGCTCGTCAGTTCTCTTTCCGGCAATGAGGCCGATTCATTTGAAAATCTGACCTTCAAGTCTTTAAAAACCAACGGGAAGTTTCTACATACGGCAATTTCTCCCGACGGAAAATTTTTCGCCTATACGGATGAAACCAACGAAAAGATGAGTCTCTGGCTGCAGAATATCGAAACTTCCGAAAAAAGACAGATTATTCCGGCCGATGACGTCTATTATTTCGGACTGATCTTTTCCAACGACGGAAATTCGATCTATTTTGTCCGCCGCCGCCAAATCAAGGATTATTTTTCAGATATTTTCAGAGTTTCGGCACTCGGCGGAACTCCCGAAAAGATTGTCGAATCCGCTCAGGGCTGGATCAGTCTTTCCCCCGACGACAAGAAAATCTCTTTTGTCAGAAAAGAGAACGGAGCGAATTATTCGCTTTTTATCGCCGATTCCGACGGAAAGAATGAACAAAAATTAGCAACCAGAAAAAATCCCGAAAGAATCGCGGCCAATAACTTTTCGCCCGACGGCAGATCCATCGTCTTTGCGGCGGGACAATCGAACGACGGCACGCAAAGTTTCCGGCTCTTTGAATTCGACCTGGAAAATAAGACCGAAACTTTGTTTTCAGACCGGAGTTTTTTTGTCATCAATAATTTTGTCTGGATGCCGGACGGCAAAGACATCGTCGTTTCCGCAAATTCCGGCTACGGAAAACCTCATAAACTCTGGAAAATTTCGGGTGAAACGGGTGAAGCCCAAAAACTCTCGCAGGATGCCGGAGCTTATACGGATCTGAGTTTGGATAAACTCGGAAAGAATCTGCTTGTCACCCAGACCAAAAACAGTTTTGAACTTTCCTTTTTTCACTTCAAAGATACCGCCGCCAAAAAGATTCTGGCATCTGCCCGAAGTGCCGAATTTATTACCGATGAGGAGATCATATTTTCAACCAACGAAGGCGACCTCTGGAAAATAAACACTGACGGCACCGGCCTCCAACAACTCACCGACAATGAGGACTCGGAGCACGGGTTGGCTTGGTCCCCCGACGCCGAAAAGATCGCCTTTTCAAGAGATTGGTGGGAC
>JBGTRS010000357.1:0-5026 GCA_041940665.1 Pyrinomonadaceae bacterium
CGGCGGGTTGAATACAAAACTGCCGTTCGAGTATTACACCGATCTCTTTTCTTCGCTGAAGCGTGAGTTTCCGAAACTGCATTTGAAAGCCTTAACGATGGTCGAACTCGATTTCTTTGCGAGATTTTACAAGATGTCGGACGAAGAAGTTATCGAAAAACTCAAGGCGGCGGGAATGGACAGTTGTCCGGGCGGCGGTGCGGAAATTTTTGCCGAGCCGACTCGTTCGCGTATCTGCGACCATAAATGCGACGGCGACCGTTGGCTCGAACTTGCCGGAAAGGTTCATAAAGCGGGCTTGAAAACAAACGCGACGATGCTTTACGGACATATTGAGAGCGTAGAAGACCGCGTTGACCATCTGATCCGCCTGCGTGAACAGCAGGACGATACGGGCGGTTTTCAATGTTTTATTCCCTTGGCGTTTTATCCGCCGGGAACGGCGCTTTCAAACCTGCCCGGCCCGGATGCAATCGACAATCTGAAAACGATCGCCGTCTCGCGTCTTCTGCTCGATAACTTCGACCACATCAAGGCCTATTGGGTGATGCTCGGCAAAGCGACGGCACAAACCGCCCTTCATTTCGGAGCCAACGACCTCGACGGCACGATCACCGACGGCGGCGAACTAACGCATTCCTACGCCGATGAAGGCGAAGTCAAAATGACGAAAGACGAATTGATTCAGATGATCGAAAACGCCGGTTTTGAAGCGGTGGAACGCGATACGGTGTATAATCGGGTGGAAAAAGCGACTTCTTCGGTGTGAGGCAAATCTATGCGAAAGACCGCGTTTTTCGGGTTAATAATTTTTATTTTTTTATTCTCATACGCGTGTGGTGAGTCGGTAAAAAACAATGAGGTTCCGCCACAAACCGATTCCGTCAGCGTTTTTCCTGCCGACGATTCGATTCCCGAAGACCTCATAATCCGTCTGCAACGAACGCCCTGCTTCGGCACCTGTCCGGCCTACATGATGACGGTCAACGCCAAAGGCGAGGTCAATTTTTTCGGACAGGATCACGTCGAAGCCAAAGGCCAGAACAAAGGCCGGATCGGCGAAGAGAAGATCCGGCAATTGATCGGGGAATTCAAACAAGCGGATTTTTTTAACCTTGCTGATAACTACACTTCAAAAAATTGTCTGACGGATAATCCGACCGTCCGCACGACGCTTTTGATCAACGGCAAAACCAAAAAGATCGAACACGACAGAGGATGCGAAGCACCGCCGGGTTTAACCGGTCTGGAAGATAAAATTGACGAGATCGTCGGGACACAGAAATGGATCGGGGATAAAAAATGAGTGCGAAACAAAATCTCATCAAAATCCTGCAAAACGCCCATGCCGGCGAACTTGCCGCCGCTTTTGCTTACCGGGGACATTGGAAATCGGTGCGTGATAAAGAAGAAAGAGCCAGTATCAAAAGAATCGAAGAGGAGGAATGGGAACATCGCCGATGCGTCCGCAAATGGCTCAAAGAACTAAATGCCGAACCGCGAAAATTGCGTGAAGCGTTTTTTTGGACGATCGGCCGAAGTTTGGGCATCCTCTGTTTTGTTTCGGGTTGGTTTTTCCCGATGTATTTTGCCGGACGGCTGGAAAGTCAAAACACCGAGGAATACAAAGAGGCGGCGGATTTTGCGAAGGAACTGGAAATGCCGGAATGTTTTGACGAGATGATGTATATGTCCCGAAAAGAACTCGAACACGAAGAATATTTCCGCAAGGTCGTTGCAAATCACAAATTTTTACCGATAATGAAAACATTCTTTAAGTGGAGCTAGGATTCAATACTTTTATAAACTTAATTCTTGGCGGCTTATGCTCCTTGGCGGGAGGCTTAAACACGATTTATCAAGGATCTCCCGCCAAGCCGCAATGGGGACAAAGAAATTTAAGAGTGTATTCAAGCTTTCTTTCCGGATAAATATGGCTAATTCATTTAAAAACCTAAACAGGTTCGGCATTTTATTTTTTGTTATTTCGCTCTTTGTCTTCGGTCTTGCCCAAGATGAAAGACCCGTCTTTCAAGGTCAACCGCCGGTTGAGGTCGTTGATACGACGACCAGACCGATCGAGAAACAGGTTCGGCAGGTCTTTTCTTTTGAAACGGACGGTGTATATTTTTCGAACGATTTTGACGGTGCGAGATTAAACAAGATCGAACGCACGGGCGAAAATTCCTACACGATCCTGATCACGCCGGAAAATGCTCCCGTCAATATGAGTCCGTGGTATGCGTTCAAGGTCTGGTCGAAAAAGAAAAAGGAAATTTTCGTTCGCCTGACATATCCGGACTTTGCCAAACATCGCTACTCGCCGCTTATCAGTAAAGACGGGCGGAAATGGAAGCCGCTCGAATCGTCACGGATCACCGAAGAAGAAAAAGGAACGGGCGATTTCGGTCCCGAATCGCGTCCGCAACGCATCGTTATGCGGCTCAAACCGGGCAAAAAACCACTCTGGATCTCCGCTCAGGAACTGCAGACCTCAAAACACGTTTTTGCCTGGATGGAAAAACTGGCCAAAAAGCGAAAACTGAAGACCGAAGAGATCGGCCGAAGCAAAGAAGGCAAGCCTCTGCGAATGCTCTCGATCGGAAATCCCGACTCAAAAAAAATGATCTTGGTCATCTCGCGTCAGCATCCGCCGGAAGTTACGGGTTATTTTGCGATGCAGGCGTTTGTTGAAAAAATCGCCGACAGATCAAAACTTTCCAAGCAATTTCGCCGGGAATTTGTCGTCTATGTCGTCCCCTTGATGAACCCCGACGGCGTTGATGCCGGTCATTGGCGGCACAACGCGGGCGGGATTGATCTTAACCGCGACTGGACGAAATTCAATCAGCCGGAAGGCAAGGTCATCAGTGACTTTATTACGAAAAAAGAACAGGAAACAGGTGGCAAATTCTATTTCGGGATAGATTTTCATTCGACCTGGGACGATATCTATTACCCGTTGGACAGACAATTTACGGATTCGCACAGACCGCATCTGGTTTGGAACTGGCTGGAGAAAATCAAGCAGGCGATCCCGAACTACGAACCGAACATACGCCCGAATGCCCGGCTCGAACCGGCAATCGTTTCGCGGAATTATTTTTACGCGTCGCACAAAATGGAAGCGATCGTTTTCGAGATCGGCGACAATACGCCGCGTAAATTTATCAGAAAAAAAGGCGAAGTCGGTGCCGTTGAGCTGATGAAACTACTTTTGACGGAATAAATTTGCCTGAAATTTTGCAAAAATAAAAATGACGGCAATTCTTGCCGTCGTTTTTTTACTGCATATATATCTTTAAACCCGCCAAGCAATTTTGCCCTTACCAGAGCTTTACTTGCTAAACGACAACTGAGTTTTTTCGATAGTTGCCTGCGGAGCGGTTTGCGGGAATGCGATGACTTTGAAAGTCAGAAAAATGATCATTACATCCTTTTTCAGGCTTCTCGTTTCCAGATATTTGATGCTCTCGCTTAATTTATAGGGCTGAATGACCTCTCTGTAAAATGTTTCTTTATCCTCGACCTTGGCCAAAAATGCCTCTTCATTCCGCATTTGCAGGGTTACGGGATCGGTGATGCCGGGGCGAACACTCAAGATCTTCTCCCACTGTTTGTTTTCAAGATCAACATATTCCAAAACTTCCGGTCGGGGTCCGACAAAAGACATATCGCCCCGCAAAACATTGTATATTTCGGGAAGTTCATCAAGTTTTGTTTTTCTGAGAATTCTTCCGATCGGAGTGATTCTTTGATCGTCTTCCGCCGTAATCAGAATGCCGTCCTTTGATGAAACCATCGTCCGGAATTTATAAAGAGTAAAAGTTTCACCTTTCAAGCCGACCCGTTTTTGTTTAAAGAACACTTTGCCTGGTGAGCTTAAGCGAACAAGCACTATACACAAGACATACAAGGGGGATAAAACTATCAATCCGGTCAGTGCCAAAAGACACTCCCAACTTCTGGGTAATCCATTAGATATCAAATCGTTATTTTGCATAAAAATACTTGAGGTTTACGCTACCATTGAATACTTTCGTTTTGAGTGAGTAGCACAAATGTTTTTAACACTATTGATGACGTGATCAATTTCTATATTTCTCATTGCCGGAAAAATCGGCAGACTGACAATACTCGACCAAAGCCGTGTAGCATTCGGCAGATGTTTTGCTTTCCATCCGTATTTCGATGAATAAAACGGATGCAGATGCAGAGGCCGCCAATGTACCGAAAATCCGACCCCTCTTTTCTTTAATTCTCCGACGAATCCGTTGCGATCAATCGAGAATTTCTGTAAATTCACCCGGACCGGAAACAGATGCCACGAATGAAGCCGATTTTCATCGGTCGGCGGCAGATCAATTTCCGCCAGATCGGCCATTTTTTCCAGATAAATTTCAGCGACGGTTTCGCGTTGGATCCGCATTTCTTCGGCCCGTGCGAGCTGATGAATCCCGATCGCCGCGGCAATATCGGTCAGGTTGTATTTATAGCCCGGAGCGATTATCTGATAATCCCAACTGCCGTTTTCCGAATAGCGTTTCCAGGCATCGCGGGAAAGTCCGTGCAGCGACATCAGCCGGATCTTTTCGGCCAGAAACTCGTTGTTCGTAACCGCCATTCCGCCCTCTCCGGTCGTGATCGTCTTGTTGGCATAAAAGGAATAGCAGGTCACTTCGGCGGTATTATCACCGCAGTACTGCCAGGGGCTTTCGGAATTTTTTCGCCAGGCCGACGGAAAAGCGTGAGCCGCATCTTCAACGATCCAGAGACCGAATTCTTCGGCAAAGGCTTTCAATTCATCAATATCGAGCATAAATCCGCCGACGTGAACCGGAATTATCCCGACGATTTCGACGTCTTTATCAATTTCAAACGGAAGTTTTCCGGTGCGGATGTCTTCGATCTTTCGCCGGGCATCCGATAGATCCATATTTCCCGTTTCGGGATCGCAAGTTCGCGTAACTGGGAACTTCAACGGTTTTGGCTTTTCACCTTTCCAGGTGTGATATTTTGCCTGGGT
>JBGTRS010000358.1:0-5021 GCA_041940665.1 Pyrinomonadaceae bacterium
ATGAGTAGGAATCTTTCATCGTGAATTGCCGCACGCGGAGAAGTCCCGATTTCGGACGCGGTTCGTCGCGGAATTTCGTCTGGATCTGATACCAGATCTGCGGCAGTTGTTTGTAGGAATTAAGTTCATGGCGGGCGATCGAGGTAAAAACCTCTTCGTGCGTCATGCCGAGGCAAAGGTCGGCACCTTTGCGGTCTTTGAGGCGAAACATATTATCGCCCATCACGTCCCAGCGTCCCGATTCCTCCCAAATCTCACGCGGATTCAAAGCCGGCAGAAGAAATTCCTGTCCGCCGATCTCGTTCATTTCCTCGCGGATGATGGCTTCGATCTTCTGCAAAATCTTTTGAGCCAGCGGCAGATACGAATAGATGCCCGCCCCGAGTTGGCGGATCAAACCCGCCCGGATCAGAAGTTTATGCGAAGCACTCTCGGCTTCGGCGGGATCGTCCCGCAAAGTAGGTATAAAAAAATGTTTCCAACGCATATTTATTAAGTGATAAGTGATAACTAATAACTAAAAAAAATCTCAATCTATTTTGTTACAAATAGATTGAGATTTTAACATAACAAAGACAAACTGACTTTTACCGATTACTTTTTTGCTTATCAGTTATCACTTATCACTTTCTTATCCCGTTTCCGTTCAAAGCCGTGTAAAGATCAGGAGCATAGAGTCCGAGCCATTTATCTTCTTTCGGTGTCAGGAAAAGTTCGGCGTAAACTTTTTCGTTTAATATTTCGAGGTCTTTATCCAAACCTTTATTGAGCCAAACGAGCAGGGAAAGTTGCATTAAGAATTCATTTCGGGCCGTGTCAACCGAAATATATGTTTCGAGATTTTCTATCAAACTTTTGAATTTTTTGTCGGAAAGTTCGTTTCCGTTTATCTGATTGCGTATGAACAATTTGCTTTGCTCATCGAGTTTGGCTTCATTTTCGGATAAAGCGGCGATTTGCTTCCATTCCCCGAAATTTATCTGTTCATCGCCGAAGCGGGTTATATCGGGCGTGATGTTTCTTAAAACCCGTATCTCAACAGCACTTTTTGTGGCCGTAACAAAAGTTGCCTGCAAGGCCGTCGGCATTTCTTCAAAATTACGTTTTGCTTCTTTTCTCGTGTCGAATTTTAGGCCAAGTTGATTGCCGATCTGATTGATGCTTCTAAACAAAGAATTGTAATAGTTTGAGCGATAATTCATTAATTGCTCATCTTGGGATTTGAAACCGGTAACACCAACCGACCAATAAGAATTAATTCCGGCAAACTTCATAAATCTCAAAAACTTATGCGGACTGTTCAAACCGGGCAAAGCATTTACAACTCTGCCGTTCTTATCCAAAACATAATGAATGCTGTTGCCGGTCAGAGTCCGTTCGATCTTTCGGCCGTCGCCGAAATCGATCGTAACTTTCGGAACGGGTCGAACCGATTTCCAATGCAAGATGTAATTTTCGCGTAAGTATTTGGAAATTTCGGCGTTCGCATAAAGCGTCGAGCGGAAAAAACGGCTGTTCGCACAACTGAATTCTTCGTTCAGGTTTCCCAAAAGTCTTAATGAAAGAATCGGCTTATTGGTTTTTTGAGCTTCAGCTTGAGCCTTTTCAAAATCCGTGTTCCAGAAAAGTCCCGAAGCGTAGGCGTCTTTCTGCATCGCTACCGCATCAATCGCGTTTGAAATCTTTTCCCAATTTTCGCTCCTTTGTCCGGTTCTCAGATAATCATTTATTTCAGCCGAATAAACTTTAAACAGGGTATCCAGGCCCGCTTGCTTCATTTCACGCAGAGATCTGACGGCGTTGTTCGATTCGGCCGGATCGTCCGACAGGGCTTGTCTGGCCAGATTTTCCGCCGGTGTTTCGGCCAATGCGGAAAATGAAAAAAGCAGCGTCAAAAAAATTGCGGCAAATAACTTATTTTTCATAGATTTTTTTCTCCTGACCTTTTTCAGAAACGTGAGGAATTACAGTTATTTGCTTTATTAGGTGTGTGATAAACGGAATTTGGTTGCTTTAGCGAATAAATTCGGCAACGTCCGCAAAACTCTGCGGATAGAGGTCGGCGGGAAAACGCGATCTTAGATTTTTATCCGTAAACGTCTGACCGCCGATGATAATTTTGGTTTTGGTCTTACAAACCTTTTCGCAAAAATCCTTGTAATCACGCGAGGTGCGTTCCAGATTGTCCATCACCGTCGAGGATAAACAGACGATGTGCGGTTTGTGGACGAGAACCTCGGTAGCGAGTGAAAAAAGCGGCGTGTTCGCACCGAAGTTTAAGACTTCCCAACCTTCGCTTTCAAAGGTGAGTTGAGCCAGATGAGTCGGAAGTTCGTGAAAATCGCCTTCAAACGCACAGCACACCGCCAGCTTATTGTTCGATCTGCTGATTTTCATTGAATTTCTAAGTTTGTGAAGTGCCGCCAAAACGGTTCGGGTGGCCAGATGCTCCTGGGCAACGGACAATTTTCCCTGATACCAGAGTTCGCCGATATGTTTCATGGTCGAAGAGATCAGCCCGTCGAAAATTTCCGTTAAATCTTGCCCGTTCAGATATTCTTTTATCAAAAGATTGGCCGCTTCATCCTCACAACCCACGATCAGGGCTTGAAAAAAAGAGCAGTCGGAAAGACTTTTATCAAGATGACGGCGGGTTTTGACCGTCACCGCCGATTCGTCGCCCGGACATCGTTTTTCGCCGAGATGTTGCTCTTGTTGAAAACGGGCGACTTCTTCGGCCCGAAACCTGCGGTGTCCGCCGTTGGTTCTTTCGGATTTGATCAGTCCGTCAATTTCCCAACGTTTAACGGTTGCATCGCTGACGCGGCAAAGGCGTGCGACTTCTTTTGTTGTTAAAGATTTTGAATCCATATCCTGATTACCATCGAATATATTACACGAAACGCTCAAAACGCACAAGCCAATCGAGCGATATTTTTAAATTTATTCGAGTAAAATCATAAAGATACGATCGAAATTGAAATTAAGTCTTGACAATCATAGAAGGTATGTATATTATTAAAATCGCTCAAACCGCTCATTATGAATTTTTTGAGAAATGGTCAAACGAACAAGGGTAGTTAATAGAACGAGCAAGGGAAGGTAAGAACAAGCAGGAAAAAAAGAATCGCTGATCTTTACGGATAAGCGATTCTTTTTTATTTTAAATCTTGCCCTGAATGCTCGATCATTGATTCTAAGGGTTTCCGGTTTAAGCCTTTTTCATACTTAGTCGTGTCTTCGCAAAACAATAGTTTCGTTATTTACATAACTGCCTAAAGGCAAAAAGCCAAGTTTATACTGCCAGGCGTCTTTATCGTATTTGGTGTAATAAATGCGGATTTTATATTTTAGGGTTTCGCCCGTTCGCTTGTAGTTTTGGGTCAAAATATTGCCGGAAAGACTGTAGCTTTGCGTCATTCCGTAGCTCGTCGTCGTCACATTATCCGTCCGCTCATCACGGGAAGTCCGGAATTCCGTTGCCGCACCTTTATGAAAAGTGCCGTTGGCATTGAAGGTGTAGGCCAGAGACGCTCCGCCGCCGTTTGATGACCACGAACCCAACAGATCATTTTTCAGATTGCCGGAATCGGACACGCTTTTAAATTTCAGATCATACAAAATGAGATCTATAGCGGCCAGCGTCGAGTCCCGGGCAAAATCCGTTTGAAAGGGCTGTCGACCGGCGATGACGGCGACTTTACCGCCTAATTTGACCAGCAAGATGATCGCGTCGAATTTGGATTGGGCGAAACCGTTATTTTCATCCCCGATTCTTTTGGCGTAGCGATACACCCGAAAATATTCCAAACCCTGCATCGTTCGGCCTTTTTCGAATGTTCCCCAGTCAGCTTCGAACCCGTTCGAATACCACGCATCAAAACCTTTGAAGACCTGCCAAATGATTTTCTCCGCATCCCGCTCCAAATTTCCGCTCGAATCCATCGGAGGCAAAAACTCGATTCGATGTTCATTCCCTTTGCTCAAAACGATCTGACCGGCGGAATCGAGACGTGACCAACCCGACGGCGTCATAAACCCGTAATCGCCGATGTTTCCGCGGTCGCCGTAACTCGCCGGATTTGAATTTGTCCGATTACCGTCGCCGACGTGTAGTTCCGTCAGAGCATAGAGCAAAGTCCCGTCCGCTTCACCGTAAAAACCGACGATCGCCCGGGGCATCGTTCCGTGCTTAAGCAGAGAAAAAAGCGTCACGCCGTTTTCCGTTCCGTTGATCTCATATCGCCAACCCGCGGCTTTCAGGCTGCCGGACAGACGGCCGATTATTGAATTTGACCCCGATTTTTCCGGATTAACGCCGGTCCAAATCAAAACTTCCGTGTCGCCCCGCCGCAATTTTCCGTTACTGGCCGCAGAGAAGTTTTCCAATGTCCGTTCAATTTCCGCCGGAATATGTTCCCGCAAAACCCTTCGGGCGTTTGCCGGAAGCGATGTTCCGGTCAGTTTCAAACTCGACGCCGCTTCCGTTTCCTGCCCGACAACCTTTTTTGACACGCCGAACAAGAGGACGGCACAGAAAACCGATAACGGCAGAACCGCAAGGTAATTTTTGAATAAATTGATCTGCATAAAACTTTTCTCCTAAATTTTTGTCTGGTAAAGAATTCGGCATCTTGGCCGAAAACGTCTTTCCGGAAAGACACGCGACAAAAATCGGGCGAAAAGTTTCATCCCGGCGGGATTTTTTTTAGAGAGCTTATCCGTCAAAGATTTTTAGTTTTGATAGGGCAGATTCGAAATGCTTGAAACATCTACTTTTTAAGGACGAAAACCGGAGCCTGCTGAAATTTTGAATCCTTCAGGTCGGTCAATTTTTTTACTTCTTTCGTTTCAAAGTTCATCAGATATATAGCGAATTCGGTTTGTTTTTCGTCATACATTTCGACCGCCAGCCATTTACCGTCCGGCGACCAGTCGTGCCAGCCTTCGTTCAGTTCGTTGTCGGTCAGTTTCCAATGTTTTTTGCCGTCGGGCGTGACGGCGTAGAGCGAGCTTTTGCC
>JBGTRS010000359.1:0-5017 GCA_041940665.1 Pyrinomonadaceae bacterium
AAATACGCCGACATCGTGGCGGTCAAAGGGAATCCTTTGCAAAATATAAAACTTCTGGAAAATGTAAGTTTTGTGATGAAAAACGGTGTAATTTACAAGGAAATGAAAGAAAAGACAGGTGACAGGTGAGAGGATAAGAAAACTATCACTCACCTTACGCACTTTGAATATTTTCTTGTCGCTGAAAGCGACGGACTGCGGCTTTCAGCCGCGTAGGGTGCAACCCTACGTCAGTTTAAAGATGAATTTAGCTCGCTGAAAGTGAGCGACATAGATGCTTGATTTTGCTCACTTTCAGCGAGCAAGGACTTTTATTAAATAACGTAGGGTTACGCTCATTATCATTCGCTTCGCCCTACGCTATTATATTGGTCGCTTTCAGCGACAAAAACTGAAGTTGCGTAAGGTAAATTATCAGTTATAAATATGATAAAAAGTTTCCAAGACAAAACCCCGAAAATCCACGAAAGCGTTTTTGTCGCCGAAAACGCCGTCGTGATCGGCGATGTTGAGATCGAACGGGAGGCGAGCGTTTGGTATAACTGCGTTCTTCGCGGCGACGTCAATTACATCCGCATCGGCGAGAGAACGAACATCCAGGACGGCACGATCATCCATGTTTCGAGAAAAACGAATCCGACCGTCATCGAACATGAGGTGACGGTCGGGCACGCGGCGACGATCCACGGCTGTTACATTGAAACGGGCTGTCTGATCGGCATCGGAGCGATCATTCTCGACGGGGCGAGAATCGGCAAAAACTCGCTTGTCGCGGCAGGTTCGCTGGTGACGCCCGGCACTCAGATTCCCGAAAGGTCTTTTGTCATGGGAACTCCGGCACGGGTAAAACGGGAATTGACCGATGAAGAAGTTCTGGATTTAGAAAGATTCTGGCGGGGTTATGTCGAGCTGAACGGAATTTACTGAGAAAACCGGTAGCCCGCCCGCGAGGCAGGGCTTTTCCAAATATCCTTCTTTTACGGTCGGACTACTGCCACTAGATTACATTATGCGGAAGATCTTAATTTTATTTGCCCATCCGAGACTCGAGAATTCGCGGGTAAATATACGTCTGCTCGAGAAAATTCCCGATGCCGGCAACATAACTTTTCACGATCTCTATGAAGCTTATCCGGATTTTAACGTTGATATTGAATTTGAAAAGAAGCAGCTTTTGGAAAACGAGATCATCATCTGGCATCATCCGTTCTACTGGTATTCTTCGCCGCCGCTCCTTAAACAATGGATCGATATGGTTTTGGAATACGGCTGGGCTTACGGCACAAACGGCGATAAGTTAAAGGACAAGATAATTTTCAACGCGATCACGACGGGCGGAAATGAAGATGCGTATTGCCCGAAGGGTTATAATTGTTACACGATTCCCGATTTTATGAAGCCTTTCGAGCAAACTGCAAGACTTTGCCTGATGGAATATCTCCCGCCTTTTACCGTTATGGGAACACACCGGATAACGGAAGACCAGATCGAAAGATCGGCAGATGATTACGGCCGGCTGCTGAAAATTATGAGCAACGGCGATTTTGATATGGAAAAAGCTTTAGCGGCAAGATATTTGAATGAAATACTTCGATGAGTTCAAAGTTCGGAGTTCAAGGTTCAAAGTTCGTTTTTTTACCTTGAACTCTGAACTTTGAACCTTGAACTAAAAGTAATGGCAGCAGCAGAATCAAATTTTTTATTACAATCAACCGTATTTCTGGCGGCGGCGGTGGTCTGTGTGCCGATCGCCAAAAGACTCGGTTTGGGCTCGGTGCTCGGTTATCTGATCGCGGGAATGCTCATCGGGCCGTTCGTCATCGGCTTTATCGGCGAAGAAGGCAAGGACATTATGCATTTTGCCGAGTTCGGCGTGGTGATCATGCTGTTTCTGATCGGTCTCGAACTCGAACCAGAAAAACTCTGGCGGCTTCGCAAACAGATTTTGGGCGTCGGGATGACGCAGGTTCTGGTCACGGCGGCGATAATTTTCGGCGTCGGGCTGGCGTTGGGTTTGATCTGGCAGAGTGCTTTGGCGGTCGCTCTCGCCCTATCTCTGTCTTCGACCGCGATCGTTTTGCAGACCTTGAATGAAAAGGGCCTGATGCAGAGCGAGGGCGGCCAAAATTCCTTTTCGGTTCTGCTTTTTCAAGACATCGCCGTCATTCCGATCCTGGCGATCTTGCCGCTTCTGGCGATCAATGGGGCGGCGGGGGCGGACGCTACCAACGGACAGACCATCTTGGAAGGCTTGCCGATGGGATTGCAGACTTTGGCGGTTCTCGGGGCGGTCGTCTCCGTAGTTTTAGCCGGAAGATTTTTGATCGCTCCGCTTCTTACAATCATTGCTAAAAGCCGCGTCCGCGAACTTTTTACCGGAGCGGCACTTTTGATCGTCGTTTCCATCGCTTTCTTGATGCAAAAAGTCGGTTTAAGTCCGGCACTCGGCACATTCTTAGCGGGCGTCATCCTGGCCAACAGCGAATACCGCCACGAACTCGAATCCGATCTCGAACCGATCAAAGGTTTACTGCTCGGCCTGTTTTTTATCGCCGTCGGGGCTTCGATAGATTTCAAACTCATTTTTGAAAATCCCGTTCTGATCCTCGCTTTAACGCTCGCCCTGCTGGCAGTAAAATTCGCCGTCCTGTTTATCATCGGCAGAATCTTCAGACTTTCTTTGAACCAGAATTTTCTGTTTGCCTTCGCTCTCGCCCAAGCCGGAGAATTCGGTTTCGTGATCTTTTCATTCGTCAGTCAGATCGGTATTTCCACCCCGGAAACCCTGAGCATCGGCAATGCCGTCATCGCTCTGAGTATGACCATCACGCCTCTGCTTTTTATCATTGACGAGAAGATCATCCAGCCGCGGCTGTGCGATGAAAATGCGAGATTGGAAGAACGCGAGATGGACAGGGTTGAAGAAAAAAACAAGGTCATCATCGCCGGCTTCGGTCATTTCGGAAGCACGGTCGGGCGTTTCTTACGGGCAAACGGCATCGAAGCGACCTTTATTGACAACGATCCCGATCAGGTCAATCTGCTCCGCAAACTCGGTTTCAAGGTCTATTACGGCGACGCCACCCGGCCGGATTTTCTGCTTTCCGCCGGTGCGGACGAAGCGGAAGTTTTCATATCCGCCCTCGCCGACCCCGAAGATAATTACCGGATCGTCGAATCGATCGAAAAGTTCTTTCCGCATCTCGAAATCATGATGCGTGCCCAGAACCGCTACGACGCCTACGAATTTATTGATATGGGACTAAAAAATATCTACCGCGATTCGCTCGATACGTCCATCCGGCTCGGCGTTGACGTGCTCAAAAAACTCGGCAAACGGGCCTACACCTCAAGGCGTTCGGCTCTGACGTTCCTCAAAAACGACGAAGCGGCGATGTGGGAACTCGCCGAACACCGCCACGACCGCAAGCAGTATATTTCCGAAGCCCGGGCACGGATCGAATATCAGGAAGAACTGATGGAACGCGAAATGAACGGCGGCGAAAAAACGGTTGACCACGCCTGGGACAGCGAACCGCGTGCCCGCGGCGTTGGCAATAGCAGATAAAACTCGTGTAAAATCAAATCTTGAAAAATTTTAAGAAAGAATTTAACCACAGATGAACACAGATACACACGGATATTTTTAACAGGGGTAAAAGGGATTTATAGGGATAATAAAAATTTTATCTAAATCAAATACATCAGTAGTTTCCCAAAGATTTGCATCACCATCTGTATCAGCACCAATTACAAGATAATGGTCATCTGATTTTGTTGGAGCGTCGTTTTCATCAGAACCATCCATGTCTGAGTTTACTGCCACATACGCCTTATCCCAATCGTCAAAACCTGAGAATAATGTATATTCGTCAATAGTATTATCATCATTACCCGAAACAAACAGTTTGGTTCCATCACTACTAAAAACTATGTCTTCAGCACCAGTATCAAAAGAGCCAATACTAAGACCATTTACATAAGTGGCAGTGGAAATATCAAAGGCTGTGCTTAAAGTCCAATCATGGATTTTATTATGTTGATGACCACTGTAAAACATTCTTGTTCCATCATCATTAAATGCTATGTCTCTAACGGTAGTGTCGTAATCAGATACATCCAAACTATCAACATAAGATGCAGTTGAAACATCAAAACCTGTTGTTAATGTATATTCATTAATATCATTACCTTGATCACCTGTCATAAACATCTTCGTTCCATCTGTGCTAAATGCTAATCCCCTTGGTTCAGTGTCTTGAGAAGAAACATCAAAAGCATCAACATAAGAAGCAGTGGAAACGTCCCAACCTGTGCTTAATGTATATTCATGAATTGAATCATTCTGATAACTTACAACAAACATCTTCGTTCCATCTGTGTTAAAGTCTAAACCCATTCGTCCAACGCCACCTTGTCCACTAAGACTAAAAGCATCAACATAAGAAGCAGTGGAAACGTCCCAAGCAGTGCTCATACTGTACTCACCAACATCATTACCTATATAACCTGCAACAAAAAATTTAGTTCCATCACTGCTAAATGCTAATCCTCTGTTGCCTGTTTCTTGAGCAGAAACATTGTAACTACTTTCTGTAGAGGCGACTGTTATTTGTGCATCATCCCATACCCAGTCTAAGTGTTCAAAACCTCCTCCAATATAAACATTGTTACCTAAGTTGTAGGCTTCAACATAACTTTTTGTATTATTGTTAGTATTGGTCCAACCATACGTTGTTTTTAAACCACCAATTGGTAGATATTCTGTGTCAGTTGTTATTCCACCTGTAACTGCTTCGTTTTGGTTGTATGCCCATTGTAATAAGTCTGCTACTCCTCTTCCGTCACCATCCCATGTTCCATCAAATGCATTTCCGTCTAAATGTCCAATCATTGTTCCTAAATATCCTGCGTCAGAATCATCTCCATCCCACTCTGCAATATATCCAGTTTTGTCTGTATTGTCTGCATCATTGACAGTTATAAGATCTCCTGAACCCATATAATCAAGATGGAA
>JBGTRS010000360.1:0-4985 GCA_041940665.1 Pyrinomonadaceae bacterium
GTGAAGACAGTTCATTCTTTGCGTTTCCGTTCGGGCAAAGTGGCGACACGCCTGTGCCGGGAGATTATGACGGCGATGGAAAACAGGATGCGGCCGTTTACAGACCGACGAACAATGTCTGGTATATTTCGGGTTCGACCTCGGGAGTGCAGACGGTTCCGTTCGGAGTTTCGGGAGACATCCCGCTTCCGAATGTCTATTCCGCTCCTTAAATATACCAGCTAAGTTTTTTTTAAGGCTTTATCAATTTTATTGATAAAGCCTTTTTTCATTTATGATTTTACCACCAACATTGTTATTGACAGATCAGATCAAATTTATCAACAAGTTTCGGACTGGATTCATCATTCAGATTTAAGTCATTCAAATCCGGCTTGGCGTTTTGGATACCGATAACGAAGACTGTTAATTTATTTTCTCGAACCCTGATCCGCAGGATATGTTTGAAGCCTTCGATGCGGGCCAAACCGCCGACCTCATTGTTGTGACCGTTGAATGCCAGCGAAACTCCGAGATACCAACTAAACCAGACGCGGCTTGTGCGATAACCGATAAACCCGACGATCGTCATAACCGCCAAAACTGGCAGCCATTTGGCCGTTAAAGGAATAAATGTAACCAATAACCATTCGGCAAATGCATCCGGAAAACTTTCTGCCAATGTATTGAATCTGTTTATAACGTCAGGCACAATCTCCGTCAAAAAATAGGCTTTAACGAGAGAATCAATCGTTTGATATTCGGTTTTTACGAAATATGTCAGAATCAAAGGTGTCAGCAGTGTAAACAAACCGAAGGCGATCCAGGTCAGCGTTAAAAGAATCGGTTTATTCTTTTTCATAATCCAACCGCCGAGTTGAAAATTCGCCAAACGCCATATTTTACTGCGGAATCCGTTCTGCTTATGTTGATCTTCCAACACATTGCCCAAACCGTATTTGCTTCTCGATAAACCGTTGAAAATAATAGCCATCCCGAAGAAAATCAACGTAAAGACCCAATTGCCGAAAAAAACCAGAAAAAATGGAGTCAGTAATTGCAAAAGGGCGTGAAATGTTCCGAGCAAGCCGAAGATAAACTTTCCCTTCGGTTTTTGATAACTTCCGCCGGTTACAACTCCCAGAAACACAGCGATCAAAAAAAATCCGCCGAAAAATACGAGGATGAACAAAATATCCGCCCCTGTTCTCATCAAACTTCCCTGTCCGAAAATGCCGATCCCGAGAATAATAAAAAAGCAGGCTAAAACCAGCAAGATCGAGTCCGGTATATATTCAAGTGTGTATTCACGGCTCATTCTTCCGATAAATCTTTGAAATGAATTTTTACCGACATTGAGCGGGTCTCTGATCTTTTGTAAACACGTTCTGTTTTTAAAAACGCGCGTAAGTCTTACGCGAATTGCCAGCCATTTACCGTATTCGAAGGCGATCCAACCCAACAAACCCGCAAAGGCAAAATGGTAGAGCAAAAACCAACTGTTGACGTAAGCATCAATTTCATCGGCAAGCTGAGATTGCCAGGGCAAAATGAATCCGACATACAGGATCAGACCGAATAAAACCGGAACAAAACGAATCAACAATTGATATAATCTTCCGTCTTTCGCTTCTATTTCATCGATCGTCTGGTCGGTTGTTTCCAGTTTTTTCCGTAATTGCCGGATAGATAAACCGCTTGCGGCAAACAGTAAGGTCATCGCGAACACGATCAGCCAGATCGTAAACCCTCTGTTTTCGATGCTCATGATAAACCCGAGCGGATTTGAAAACGAACTCCAAAAAGGCACAAAGCCTTTTGTCTTGAGCGTTTCATTAAGCCAAATAAACGAATCTTTGACATTTGAAACCTGCGTCAAACAAAAGAAAATTATGATCGCCGCAACGCTTCCGGCAATCTGAACATAACCGCCTTTTTTGATATTCCAAAGATCGAAAATTTTATCGGCGGTGCGGACGACCGATTCTTTTTTTCCGGGATAAATTGCCCTTGGCGGAATATCGCCTTCGACTTTGATGGAATTTCCGTCCCTTGTTTTAATCTCTTTTTTGCCGATCAGGGTATCGGTCGAATCAAAAAAAGCACCGCCGCCGCCCGCCACCAACGACGCATAATTTTTTATTGAATATTCCTGTTCATCAAAATCCTCGGCGATCGTGTCTTTTTCGATCGGCCCCCAATATCTGGCGTAATGATGAATATCGCCCGACAGATCCAGACGGCATTGATTTCCCAAAATATCACCGGCATTTGCGGAGTCAAGTTTGAGAAATTTTCCGCCGTTTAAAAATGGCTGTTGATACCAGAGCGGTTTTGTAATTTCGGTCAGATAAGTTGCCGTTTTATCCGTTTCAGTGCATTGAATCCCGAAAACCGTCGTCGGTTCGGGCGTGGCCAGGATCAATTTATTCGGTTTCCATTTATTGACGATTTCACTAAAAAAGACTTTTTGGCGATTATCAAATTCCTGATTTTCCGAATCAACCCCGAACATCCACCAATTAAACGGCAGATGCAGAGCGACATAACTCGCCTCCTGCTGACGAGAGAACGAATGAATTTTCAAAGGAATATTTCCCCAAAACTTATTATCCGTACTGTTTTCCTGAATATCTTTAAACGGCGGACGCCGGAATTGTTTGTTGAAACCGGCGATCGCATCGTAATAATCGTGATTGGCCGGTATTCCGAAAATCGGCCGAAGCGGTTCCGTGTCCCACAGATCAATGTTTTCATTCAAAGTGGCGGCAAATGTTCCGTCCCAATCGGTATGAAAATTTCCTTCCGCATCCAAAATGTCTTCTATATTTTGTTTCTGATTGGCAAATTGAAATTTTTTATTGGCGGGAATTTTGATCCCGTAGTTTTCCCACATAAACTTTCTGACACTTATAAAAGCCCATCGAAACGGGCTTTGAAAACGTTCAAAAAGTGTTTGATAATCGGCCGAATGATAGGCCGTGTCGCCGCCGATAAACAAAAATGAACCACGCGGAAGCAATGTTTTATTTTTGTATTCAGATTTTTCCGGCGGGTTAAAACTGACGGGTGAACCGATTTTTTCTCCATCCAGCCACAGATCCGACAAGCATAAACAGGCCACGCTATAGACGCCCATCTGACCGTCGCCGGTATCCGAAATATAATCAAACCAGAATTCATCCAAACTCTTTTCATCACGATTCAGATCTTCCCAAAATTTACTTTTCTCGAGATAATCCTCCCAAAAGGAAAAGTGATTTTTCTTCCATTCCCATTGATGAAAATTTTTATTTGCCCAATACATATTGATTCTTTGAATAACTTCGGTTCTCAGAACTTCGACATTTTCATCATCCGATTCGAGCGAAAGCTGGTTGTTTAATTTTTCCTCCAATTCGGGATAGATATTCGGCTTCATCCAAGCCCGCGGATCATTGTTTTCTCCGTAAATTGTATAAATGATCAACCCCTTCAGACTGGCGATCAATTCACGTCCGCCAAACCAAGCCACCGCTTTCTTAAAGTCCTCTTCGGATTCAGGCTTCAAGGGATAATATCGGAATCTGTTTGACATTGGGAATACTCCTTAAATTTTGTTCTCTATAATATTATGTAAATTCGGGGGTTTATATTACATATTCTTTCAACTTTTGAGTTAACAAAGGAGTGCTGTGAGGTTTCGGATTTTTTATTATTTATTGCGAAATGAGGTTTCGGATGAAGTTTTTTATTTCATAACCGCTTTCAAGGCTTTTCCCGTATAGGATTTTTTGCTTTTCGCAACCGCTTCCGGTTTTCCCTTGGCGACGACCTGCCCGCCGTTTTCACCGCCTTCGGGACCGAGATCAATGATGTAATCGGCGGATTTTATGACGTCCAGATTATGTTCGATGACGATGACCGTGTTGCCCGTATCAACCAGTCTTTGCAGAACATCCAGCAATTTATGAACATCGGCAAAATGTAAGCCCGTTGTGGGTTCGTCCAAAATGTAAATAGTTTTTCCGGTCGCCCGCTTGGAAAGTTCTTTGGAAAGTTTTACACGCTGAGCCTCGCCGCCGGAAATCGTCGTCGCCGATTGACCGAGTTTTAAGTAACCCAAACCGACATCGATCAATGTCTGCAGTTTTTGTTTGATTTGGGGAATGTTTTCTAAGATCGGCAGAGCCTCTTCGATGGTCGTATCGAGCAGATCGGCGATCGACAACCCCTTATATTTGACCGAAAGCGTTTCTCGGTTGTAGCGTTTGCCTTTGCAGACATCGCAGGTGACATAGACGTCCGGCAGAAAGTTCATCTCGATGGATTTCATTCCCGCACCTTCGCAGGCCTCACAGCGTCCGGCCTTGACATTAAAGGAAAAACGGCCGGCTTTGTAACCGCGTTCTCTCGATTCGGGAAGCATCGCAAAGAGTTCGCGGATCGGCGTAAAAACTCCCGTGTAAGTCGCCGGATTTGAACGCGGCGTCCGGCCGATCGGTTTTTGATCAATCTCGATGATCTTGTCAATAAACTCCGTGCCTTCGATCCGGTCGTGGGCGAGCGGTTCTTTGTGCGATTTGTAGATCTGTTTGGCCAGAGCCCGATAGAGAATTTCATCAACCAACGTGGATTTTCCGCTTCCCGAAACGCCCGTCACGACCGTAAAAACCCCGAGCGGAAATTTGACGTTGATATTTTTCAAGTTGTGGGCTTTTGCCCCCTTGACGACGATATTTTTGCCGTTCGATGAACGCCGTTTTTTGGGTTTGACGATCTCCAACTCGCCCGACATATATTTTCCTGTCAAAGATTTTTTGCTCTTGATGATTTCCTGCGGAGTTCCGACCGCGACGATTTCCCCGCCGTGAGTTCCGGCTTTCGGTCCCAAATCCACGACAAAATCGGCCTGTTCGATGGTTTCTTCGTCGTGTTCGACGACCAGCACCGTGTTGCCGAGATCGCGTAACTGCCGGAGAGTTTCGAGCAGTTTTTGATTATCCCTTGGATGCAGACCGATCGAA
>JBGTRS010000361.1:0-4941 GCA_041940665.1 Pyrinomonadaceae bacterium
TTCGGGGATCGCGGCAAAATTTATATCATCAATGTCGGTCAGAGTATATTTATCCGCCGTCATTTCTCTATCGCCCATCGAAAATATCTGAACGGGTTTCGGTCCCGAAACGATTCCCCGTTTGTATTCATATTCGTCAATGTCTTTTGGATTTTGGGGAGATTGGATAACGAGTTTCAATTCATTTTCCCGGATGCTTCCGCGGATGACCTTGATGTTTTCAGCTCCGATCTTTGCTTTGATTGCTTCGACGGCCTGCACGGCATTATCGCTTTCGAAAAGATTGACGTTTCGCGGAATCGAAAATCTGCCGCAGGCCAAAACGATTAAAATTATCGGAAAGATCGAGATAATCAAAGATATTGATGAACTTTTTTTGTCAGTCGTCTTCATACAATCAACCCTCAAATATATTGATTCAAATAAATAAATCTCAAATTCAGACTGTTCGAATGACGCGAAATTTAAAATATTTTTGCAGTCGTGTGTTTCAAAAGGCGGTTTAGAATTGAAATTCCGATTGATTTATGACTTGCAGTGACGGCTGATTTCCAAAGAGCCGAAATCGGAAACAAAAGATTCGAAAAGTTCTGATTTTGTGGATGCCCGGGCAAGTGGCGATTTGTTTTTGTTAATAATTTCTAATGTTTTCTGAAAGGATATTTTTTTTAGCCGGAGTACAATATTGTTATAATTAAATCCTGTTTTTAAGCCGAAATGTCCTTCTAATCCTAAATCTTTATAGTCACGGTATTGATTGAGCGAAATCGAACGATTTTTGCTGAAATCAGTTTGATTATGCAATTTATCGAACATCGGAAAGGCAATTTCCGGTGCGACTGTCGCATACGAGGTGATGATGTCGCTCATTGCCTCAAAATAGTTAATTTCTTGCGGATTTTCTGAAACGATTTTTTCAGCTTGTTTTAGATAGGTAACGGCTTTTTCTTTATCGAGGTTATTTTTGTAATAAACTTCTGCCAATAACGAAAGGGCATCAATTTTCAATTGCGGGTCGGGAATCTGCATTGTTAATCTTTCGGCTATCTCATAATCTTTTGCATACAAACTCTCAAATACACGTATGTAAATCATCAAACTCAATTTTTTATCTGTATAAAAATTGTCGGGAAATTGCGATTCTAATAATGTTTTTGCTTCATTGATTTGATCATTATAAACAAGTTTGCAGGCGGCAAATCTATACAATCTGGGCTGATAAGTTTCTGAAAAATTCTTCGCATTTTCGAGCAGATTTTCGTAAGGTGTTGACCAATCTGTAATTTTTCTGAAATTTTCCTTTTCGACTTCTTCGGGTGAGTTTAGCTTTTTTGACTTCATCTGTTCATACTCGAAAACTTTATCAGGATAGAATCTTTTGATGATGTCGAGTAAATCACCCGATAAATATATATATTCATTTTTTATTGATTCAATGATGATCTTAAATGCAAGAGACGAAAGAGTTTTATCAGGAACTCTTGTTTGAGAAATTTTATTTACTTTTTCATTTCCCAATGTGCTTAAAATATAAGATGCAAAAAAAGGTATGTATAAATAACCGTTTTTCAGAGGTTTTTTATCCTCTTCGGAATAAAATTTTGAATTGACAATTTTATTAACGATTTTTTCAAATACCTGAATAGCTAAATTTGGATTTTCTCTTAAAAGTATTCTTATTAATTCAATAGTTTGATAAGTGAGAATGGTTTCCAATTCGTGTTCTATGAACTCCGAAACTCGTTTTGGATTGATTTTGATAATTCTTCTTTGCAAATCGGATTCGATTGAAATCTCCGAAGTTAAAAAACTTTGAATTTTATTGTCGAAAGCCGACGGATCTTTATAAAAATTTTCGAGGTTTCTGGCAAGAAACTGAGGACGAGTTTGAAACAGATATTTATAAGCAAGTTCCGGGTTGCATCCGGCAATTGCCAAAATAATGATCGAACGAAAGGAAAGTTCACGATAACTTTTATCAGGCTTATCTTTATTGGCGACAATAGATTTATTTTGAGTTTGGATCAGGTCACTAATAGCTCGCTGAAAAATCTTTTCTGCCCGATTTTTGTCATATTTGCAAAGATATTTTCCGGCTTTGCTTAAATAAATCAGACGTTGATAAGAATCTTCAATTTTTTCAACATCAACTAAAATTTCTTCGATAGCTTTTTTTTCAAATTCCGAATTTTCTTGGGCAAAAAGGGTTTGAGCAAAGATAAAAAGAAAGCCAAGGAAAAGAAACACCATTAAAAACTTCATCTTTTCAGCCTCGATTTTAAGATTTGAAGATAAAATTATAGTAACACAATTTCGAGAAAATTTTTTTAATCGTTTGAACCAAGTCTGATCTTTTCGATCATTTCCTCAACCGCCCGATATAGCCCGGTAAAAACAGCCCTTGAGATTATGTTATGACCGATGTTGAATTCGGTGATCTCTGAAATAGCGGCCAAGGCTCCGACATTTCGGTAAGTCAGTCCATGTCCGGCGGCGACTTTTAAGCCCAAATCTTTGGCGTGAACGGCCGCGTCGTGGATGCGTTTGATTTCCTGAGCGGCTTTCATCGCCCCTTCGCCGTGAGCGGATTTGGCACCGAGGGTGAGTTCGGCATATTCGCCCGTGCAAAGTTCGACTTGCTGAACGCCGATGGATTGACAAGTTTCGATCTGTTCGTGAACCGGATCAACAAAGGCACTCACGAAAATTCCGGCATCACGTAATTTCTTGACCATCGCCCGCACGGTCGAAAGATTACCGACGACATCGAGACCGCCTTCGGTCGTCACTTCGTCGGGTTTTTCGGGAACGAGCGAGACGGCATCGGGTTTGGTTTCAATGGCGATCTTGAGCATTTCTTCGGTCGTCGCCATTTCGACATTGAGATAAGTTGTGACGACGTCGCGGAGAAGTTCGATGTCGCGGTCCTGAATATGCCGGCGGTCGCCCCGGATATGAACCGTGATACCGTCCGCCCCGGCCTGTTCACAGATGACCGCCGCCGTGATGATGCTCGGTTCGATGGTTTTGCGGGCTTCCCTGATCGTTGCTACATGGTCAATATTTACATTTAATTTTGCTGTCATAGATTTTTAGATGCCGGGTGTTAAATATTAGAGAAGAAAAAAAACTGACATCTAATATCTAACATCTGATTAGTTTTTCTCCAAAGCCTTTTTGAATTCCGCTTCTTTTGCTTTGATAAAATTTTCCATTTGCGAATTGCCTTTATATTTTTCGTGTAAAAGATCAAATGCTTCCCGTCCACGCGGGTCGGCCAGATTTATAATTGATTGTATGCCGATAAACATACTTTGAAAACTATTATTTTCGAGTGCCTTCTTGAAATTTTCGAAGATCAAGGGAAAGGCTTCCGGGTTTCCCTGACCGACCGAACCGACCAAAAACAGTGCGGTCGAACGAACATTCGCCGGCAGATTTTTATCCCTGCCGAATATTAAGCCTAACTCCACCGCCCGTTTGTCTTTCAAAACGGCTAAACCGTTCAGACCGGCAATTCTAATACGGTCCCGCCAGGAGTCGGTATTGGCGAGTTTGGTTAGAAGTGCAAAGGCTTGTTCATCCTTCGTGTTTGCCAAAGCCACGGCGGCTTCGTCAAAAACAAAATAACTCTGGTCATTAAGTGCTTTTTTGTAAATATCCGCAAATTGTTTATCTTTCGATATGTCCAAGAGCGAGATCGCATTTCCGCGAACCTGCGAATGCTTATCGGTCGCCGCCCGTTTGAGCATCGTAACCGTCGCTTCATCGAGTGCAACGGCATCCTGACGATTACCCGAAGCGTTCGGCGGACGCAAAATTTGTCCGATTTTATAAAGAGCCTCTCGGCGTAACTGCCAGGTCGGATCGCTGACAGCGGTATTTCTTAAAAAGTTCAGAACTTTGTTTTTATCCGTTTCCGCAACGTCATTTTTACGGGCGATTTTTGAAAGTTCCTGCATCGCCCAATTTCTGCCGAGAATATCACCATCGTTTTTTGCCTGAAAAAGCAACTCGTCGAGCGGATTTTCAAACTTCAATTCCTTGATCAATGTTCCTTCGTTGTCAAAATCAACGATCAGAGGGTTGGACTCAATATTTTTGAATTTGAAAACATTTTCTTCCTTCGGCTCGATAAAGACTTTTTCGATCTTCGCTCCCTTCGGCGTGACGATCTCGATCTCAACCGGCATTTGAAAATACTTAACCTGCGGATAATCCGAAGTCAGATCCATCGTTTGAACCTGTTTGACATTTAAGGTCAGTTCGCCGATTTCTTCATCATAATTTTTGGTTACTTCAAATACGGGATGTCCCATTCGATAAAGCCATTGATCAAAAAATGCGTCAACCGATTGGCCGGTCGCTTCTTCGATGGCGATACGGAAATCCTCGGTTTGCACGGGTTCATTAGCGTTTGTTTTCAAATAGTGATTTAACGCCCGGAAAAAATTTTCATCGCCGAGTTGCTTGCGGAGCATATGCAGGACGGCACCGCCGCGGGGATAGGCGTAGGTGTCGAAAACCGCGTCCGGATTGGCGTAATACTTTGTCACGATCGGACGCCGATTGCCTTGATTCCAGGTGTTGTAATAGGCATCCTGATTTGGTTTCAGGTCATTGAATAAAAAGAAATCTTTACCTTTTGATTCCAGTTGCCACAAACCTTCCAAATAGGTTGCAAAGGATTCATTGAGCCAGATTTCCGACCAATCACGGCAAGTGACATAATCGCCGAACCATTGATGAGCGAGTTCGTGAGCCTGCAAACCGTCCTCGTCGCCATCCAATTCCGTACGGGCATCAATAATCATTCTGTCGGTCTGGGTGGTCGCCGTGATATTTTCCAGTCCGCCGCTGAAAGTGTTCCCGATGGTTTGAGCATATTTAACGTATGGATATTTGAAATCGAGCTTTTCCGAGAAAAATTTCATCATCGCC
>JBGTRS010000362.1:0-4940 GCA_041940665.1 Pyrinomonadaceae bacterium
GAAAGTCTGCACCTTAACTTTTGGAAAAAAGCGTTTGAAATGATGAAAGAACGCAAAGTTATTCATTATGTCGAAGAAGGCAAACAAAAGGGTTGTTGGGTGATGCCCTTCGAGTCGCACACGGGAAGCGACGAACACGATCAGGATAAAATTCTGGTTCGCTCGAACGGAACCGTTACTTACACCGGCAAAGACATCGCCTATCAGATGTGGAAACTCGGACTTCTCGGTTTGGATTTTAACTACCGCAAATTTTCAGAATATGATAACGGCCAAGACGTTTGGATCACGACGGTAAAAAACGGAGAAGAACATTCTCACGAATTCGGCCACGCCGAAACGGTTTATAACGTCATAGACACACGCCAGTCATATCCGCAGGAAGTCGTCAAAAAAGGCGTAGCGACGATCTTTCCCGAAAAAGGCGAGGAAGCGAGCGTTCATCTTTCTTATGAAATGGTCGCCCTTTCGCCCGATGCGGCGGAAGAATTGGGTTTTGAAATTTCGGAAGAAGATAGAAAAAAACCTTTTATTGAAATGGCAGGTAGAAAAGGTCTGGGCGTCAAAGCCGATGATCTGATCGACCGCCTTGAAAACAACGCTTTTAATGAAGTCCGCGAAAGAAATCCGGAATTTACTGAAGAAAAACAAAAAGAGATCGCCCACGAAATCGCCATCGGAGCCTTGCGTTATTTTCTTTTAAAATACACAAAAAACACCGTCATCGTGTTTGATTTTAAAGAAGCGACCGCGTTTGAGGGCGAAACCGGAACCTATTGCCAGAACGCAACCGTTCGTTTGAATTCGATCTTTAAAAAGCTCGAAGAAAATGCGAGTTCAAACGCTCAAAAAATCATTAAGGAAAATCAAAAGAAGGTCGCGGAAGTTTTTACGGGCGAAGACGGAAATGATTTCTGGGCGGTCGTGATCTTGGCGATGCGGCTCGAAGAAACGATCTCGCAAGCTGTCGCCTCATCCGAACCCGCCGTTTTGGCAAAATATGTGTTCAATCTGGCCAAAACATCGAATTTGTTTTATCAAAAACATCGGATCAAAGATGAACCTGATGAGGTCAAACAAGCCGTTATGATCTCGGTTGCCGAAATCGCCAAACGCTCTCTAACGACGGCACTTGCAACGATGGGAATCAAAGTCCCCGAAAGAATGTGATCCGGCTCAATTTGACAAAATAAATTTCTATCTGCTATTTATTGAAACAATGAATTTTAACAAAACAAAATCTTTGCTTTGGTGGCGAAATGCTTTTTCGGGCAAAGGTGTGTCTATGTAAAATTCTGATAATTTTTACAATCGAAATTTTTATTTAAGCACCGGTGAATCAAAATTTGTCGGTGCTTTTGTTTATTTATGGAAAATGATTTTGAACAATTGGTTTCGCAATTCGGCAAGGCGGACGTTTTCCCGGTCGTGACGAGATTTCCGGCTGATCTGATCACGCCGTTCGGGGCTTACTTGAAACTTTCAATTGATGCCGAATTTTCATTTTTGTTCGAATCGGTCGAGGGCGGCGAAACCTTGGCGAGATATTCATTTTTAGGAGCGAATCCCGTATCGGTCGTCAATGAATCCGATTTTGAAGATAAAACGATCTTTGAATTTTTGAGAGAAACATTGCGGAAAAGAAAGGTCGCTGAAGTTGAAAATCTTCCTTCATTTATCGGCGGTGCGGTCGGTTATTTCGATTTTTCGATGGTCGAACATTTTGAACCGATCTTGAAAAATTCAACGAAAGGTTTTGAATCTGAATCCGGCTCACAATTTGTTTTTTACAAAACTGTCATCGCATTTGACCACGCCAGACAGCAAATCGCCATCATTTCGCTCGTTTTTGCCGAAGATTTTTCAACCGAAGATGAGTTTCTCGAACAACTTAAAAAAGCCGAACTCAAAAACAATGAATTGTTCCAACAGCTTGAAAACTCACTGATTCCAAAAATTTCTCACACCGCTTTTGAAACCGAATCCGAAATAAAATCGAATTGGAAAAAAGAGGACTTCAAAACGGCCGTATCGGAAATCAAAGAATTGATAAATGCCGGTGAATGTTACCAGGTCGTGTTATCACAATGCTTTACAAAAAAAACAAACGCTTCCGCCGAAACGATTTACAGAGCTTTAAGAAGTTTAAATCCTTCGCCCTATATGATCTTGATGAAACTTGGGGCCAAAGCGATCGTCGGTGCTTCACCCGAAATGCTGGTGCGTTGCCGCGATAAAAAGCTCGAATATCGTCCGATTGCCGGAACGCGTCCGCGTGGGCGGGATGAAACGGAAGATGAACATTTAGCCGAAGAAATGCGGGCGGATCTTAAAGAAGTTTCCGAACACACGATGCTGGTTGACCTGGGCAGAAACGATCTCGGGAGAGTTTCAAAATTCGGAAGCGTGAAAGTAAAAAATCTTATGAGCGTCGAAAAATTTTCGCACGTTCAGCATCTGGTCAGTTATCTTTTTTCAGAATTAAAAGAAGATTTTGACCAATTTGACGCACTCGCTTCGTGTTTTCCGGCGGGAACCGTGACGGGTGCTCCGAAAGTGCGGGCAATTCAGATAATTCAGGAATTAGAACCGACGGCAAGAGGCGTCTATTCAGGTGCGGTCGGTTACATTGATTACGCCGGAAATCTCGACACATGCATCGCCATTCGCACTTTGGTTCTGGAAAATGGAATCGCCAAAGCCCAGGCCGGTGCCGGAATTGTCGCCGATTCCGTGCCCGAAAATGAATATATGGAAACAGTTCACAAAGCAAGAGGTTTATTCAAAGCGATAGAATTAGCCGAAAGCGGAAAATATTCGATTTAAGTGCGTAACGCCGTCGTCTCGACGGCTGTCTCCTGAGAGCGTCTCGCTCTCAGACTTAGGTTGAAAAATTGAAAACTTGGAAATATGTGGCGGCGGGACGCGTGCCACGACAGCCACCGAGACGGATGGCGTTACAATATGAGCGGAATTTTACAAAAATATCAGACCAGACTTGACGCAAAAATAGATTTATCAATTGATGAAACCGTCGAAGTTTTCAACGCATTACGATCTGCAACCGAGCAAGAATTGATTGCAAATTTTTTGAATGCTTGGGCGGAAAAGGGTTATACATCCGATGAACTTGCGACCTGTGCAAAAATCTTGCGGGAAAATTGCGTTAAGGTTAAAACTAAACTCTCAGAATTTATTGACATCGTTGGAACCGGCGGAAGCAAAGCAAAAGTTTTTAATGTTTCGACAGCCGCCGCTTTTGTCGTTGCCGGGGCGGGAATTCCCGTGGCGAAACACGGCAATCGAGCTGCATCGAGCCACACGGGTAGTGCCGATGCTTTGGAATTATTGGGAGTTAATATTGTTGCCGAAACCGATCTTGCCCGGAAATGTCTTGACGAGATCGGTATCTGTTTTATGTTTGCTCCGAAGTTTCATAATTTAACGAAAGAATTAGCAATGGCTCGCCGGTCGCTCGGCAAGCCGACGATCTTTAACCTGCTCGGGCCGTTGGCAAATCCGGCTAAAGCTCCGTTTCAGCTTCTAGGTATTTGGAATAAGGATTTTATGAAACCGATGGCCGAAGCGATCGCCGAATTGGGAACAAAAAAAACCTGGATCGTTCACGGCGAAGACGGTTTGGATGAAATAACTCTAAACGGAAAAACTTTTGTCGCCGAAATTGCGGGAAATGAAGTTAATTATTTTGAAATTTCACCCGAAGATTTTGGATTGAAAAGAAGTTCAATGGAATATCTTAAAGACATAACCGCTAATGAAAGTGCGATGATTATAAAAGATGTCTTCAAAAGACAAGCTGTAGTCCGGGATTCGGTTGAGATCGTTTTGATAAATTCAGCCGCCGCAATTTATCTGTGCGGAATGGCGGAAAATTTTCCCGAAGCCGTTGAATTAGCCGGCGAAAGCATTAATAATTATTCTGCTTCAAACAAATTGGACGAACTTATAAAAGCAACAAATCAATGAAAAATCCGCCGACAATTTTACAGGAAATCTTCGAGCAGAAGAAAATTCGCGTCGAACAAGCCAAACAAGGCTTTGAATACGGCGACTTTGTCGCTCGTGCGAAAAGATTCAGACAAGACGAGATTCCAAACCGTTTCGTACAATCCTTTGCCGATAAATCGAAAGTCAACATCATCGCCGAGATCAAACGTGCATCACCGTCGAAAGGAATTATCAATGAAAATTTTGATGTCGGCGAGATTGCGAACATTTACGAAAAATTCGGGGCAACAGCGATTTCGGTTTTAACGGAAGAAGATTTTTTTAAAGGAAATATCGAGGATTTGATGACGGCGAGAAATTTAACCGATCTGCCGATCTTGCGAAAGGATTTTGTTTTTGATGAATTTCAGGTTTATGAATCGGCTCTGATCGGCGCGGATGCTATTCTTTTAATTGTGGCAATGTTGGAAAGAGAAAATTTGCAAAAACTTTTTGCGTTGGCGACGGAACTCGGTTTGGATGTTTTGGTCGAAACCCATAATTTGGAGGAATTGGTGCAAGCCATCGAACTCGGGGCAAAAATTATCGGCGTCAATAACCGTAATTTGCACACATTCGAAGTTTCGCTCGATGTTTCCAGAGAATTGATCGCCAATAAACCGCATGACGTTCTAATGATCTGCGAAAGCGGTTTATGTAAAAAGGAAGAATTGCTGGAAATGAAATTTTTGGGTTTTGACGGATTTTTGATCGGCGAAAGTCTGATGAAATCGCCTGAATTGTTAAGAGAATTAACCGCAAAGGACGCGAAGATCGCAAAGAATTTATAAAAATCTCTGTGCCTCTGTGTCTCTGTGATGAAAAATTAAAATGACTAAAGTAAAAATTTGCGGCATTACAAATCTTGAAGATGCACTGCTTTCCGCCAAATTCGGGGCGGACGCTTTGGGGTTTAATTTTTATGAGAAATC
>JBGTRS010000363.1:0-4933 GCA_041940665.1 Pyrinomonadaceae bacterium
TATTAATAGTATCACCTTCTAGTAAGGTACCATCAGTTTATTCTTTGAGTACCTCCACACTCTTATCTTCCTCCTCAATGGAATCTTCAGCCTGTTATTTTGTTGTCGATTATATTTTATTTCTGTTGATTATTCGTAGGTCTGAGAGGACTTACTTAGCTCCTTTTAGTGCAGAGGTTTCACGCTTATAGGAGTTTTATCGTTTGTTTAGGCGGTTCACATTGTGAGTTATATCTGTTATTTCCTACAAACTTGAATTCTTAGCAATCCTAGGCAAAAATGCTGCCTTGGCATCACCATTCTTGCTGGTTGCTTTCTCTACAGAAGAATAAGGACAATAAAACATTGACTTTAATGACTGAAGAATGAATAAACTTATTTTAATATTATTGAAAAATTTAAAAATGTACATAAATAGGCATTAATAATCATGCATATTTAAACTATTAGAATTAATTGTTGTATAGAATCAAAAATTCTTTTTGTCTTTTATTTTGCAGAACGGCGGTTTCGAGATGAGCGAGCGTTCCCGTCCCGTCCATATTCCGCAACTTGCTGAAATAAGCATCTTCGAGAGCATCGAACAAAACGACCTGCCGTTCGGCGTATTGAACGAAACGAAACAGCAAATCAATTTTTTCGTCCTCGGTTTCAAGCGAAGTGTTCGCCGCGAAAAAATCTTCGACGATCTGCGAAGGGCTTTTGCCCCGATCAAAACCTTCTTCGCAATTTTGACCGAACAGCGAAAGCAGAGTTCCGGTTTTTTCGATCCCGTAAAACGGCAGAGATAAAAAGAGGCTGTTATAAAGCTGAAAATTTATCCCGACGGTGTTTTCAAATTTTTCCAATGCATCCGATTGTGTCTGAGTCATAAAAAAATTGTAATATAGAGTTATACTTAAATAAACTTCTCCGAAAAATGTTGAAGAAATGAGTTATCGAATCGAAAAATGGAATAAAGATTCAGCCCCGGATGCCGCCGGTTTGCGTTCGGAGATGGAGCGGGAAGGTTACAGCGTCTTTGAGTGGAGCGATGCGGCAGGCCGAACTTACGCAGAACATTCGCACGGCGAAGATCAATCGCACTGGATAATTTCGGGGAAACTGGAGCTGACGGTCGCGGGATTCGGCAAAGTTGTTCTGGAGGCAGGCGACCGGGATTTTATGCCGGCCGGAACGGTTCATTCGGCCCGGGTCGTCGGCGAAAAAGAGGTCGTTTATCTGATCGGAGCAAAAAAATGACGGATTCGAAGTCTTTTTATTTATAGAGTTTGAAAATAAAAAGGCTTGAATCCATAAATTATGACCGTAAATTTTAGTATCGAAAAATGGAAAGAAATTCTTGCTCCGAATCCGGCCATGCTTCGTCTGACGCTTGTTTCGGAAGGTTATGAGGTTTTTCAATGGTGCGAAGAGCAGGGAAAAATTATCGTTCAGCATAAATATCACCGGCACAAATCCTTTTGGGTAGTTTCGGGCGAAATGGAAATTACGGTCGAAGGTTTCGGCATCTTCGTTCTAGAAGCAGGCGATAGAAGCGTGATTCCGGCAGAAACATATCATTCGGCCCGGTTTATCAGCGAGGAGTCGGTTCTTTATCTGGTCGGTGAAAAATAATCAAGGGAAGTCGGGAAAAATTTTTTATGAGTAAAGCAAAAACATTAGGGGAATTAAAAAAGAGCGGTTACGAAGTCCGTTCCGTCAAAGACGAGATGCGGGCAAACCTGATCAAAAAACTGCAGACGGGCGAAAAACTGTTTGAAGGAATCCTGGGCTTTGAAGAATCCGTGATTCCGCAGATAATCAATGCTATTTTAGCCAGACACAATATCATCTTACTCGGCCTTCGCGGACAGGCAAAAAGCCGAATTATCCGGCAGTTGACGGAGTTTTTGGATGAAGAAATACCGATCATCGCGGGTTCGGAGATCAACGATAACCCGTTCGAACCGCTTTCCGCCTACGGCCGGCAACAGATCGAAACCGACGGCGACGAAACGAAGATAGATTGGGTGACGAGAGAAAACCGCTTTGTCGAAAAACTCGCGACGCCCGATGTCACCATTGCCGACATCATCGGCGATGTCGATCCGATCAAAGCGGCGAAAGGCGGACATCTGCTTTCGGACGAACTGACCATGCATTTCGGATTACTGCCGCGGGCAAATCGCGGAATTTTTGCGATGAACGAACTGCCCGACCTCGCCGGAAAGATTCAGGTCGGACTTTTCAACATTATGCAGGAAGGCGATGTCCAGATTAAAGGCTACCCGGTGCGTCTGCCGTTGGATGTTATGCTCGTATTTTCCGCCAACCCTGAAGATTACACGGCTCGCGGGAAGATCATCACGCCCTTAAAAGACCGCATCGGGGCGGAAGTTATGACGCATTATCCGAAGGATCTGCAGCTTGGCGTTTCCATCACGAATCAGGAAGCCTGGACGAAACGCGAAGGATTTGAAGATTACAATTTGGAAATCCCCGAATTTATCAGTGAAATTATCGAGCAGATCGCCTTTGAAGCCCGCGACGATCAAAGGGTTGACAAGCGTTCGGGCGTGTCCCAAAGATTTCCGATCACGGTTCTGGAAGCGATCATATCCAACGCCGAACGAAGGGCTTTGATCACGGGCGAAAAAGATATCGTTCCGCGAATCTCCGATATCTATGCGGCACTTCCGGCAATGACCGGAAAAATGGAACTCGAATACGAAGGCGAACAGATCGGGGCGGAAAAACTGGCGAAGGAATTGATCAAACGGGCCGCCGGAATAATCTTTGAAGGCTTTTTTCTGGGCATTGATTTTGAACCGGCGGTGCAATGGTTTGATGAAGGCAACAAGATTTTATTGTCCGAAACCGCTTCGGCCGAAGAATGCGTGATGCTTCTCGAAGCCGTTCCCGAACTCATCGAATCGACCCTCACGCCGCTCGCCATAGATCAGGACGACCGGGCCAATCTCGTTTCGGCGTGCGAATTCGTGCTTGAGGGCCTGTATGCCCACAACAAAATTTCCCGCACCGAGGACGGCGGTTTTGAAGCGACAACGAAAGCGAAAAGAGATAGACGCGGGATGATCTATGAGGATCTGACCGATCTGGATAGTTTTAATTGATGCGGAAAAAACTTTTTACAGTCGAAGATACTTTTCAAATCGAAGGAAGAGGTTTAGAAATTGTCGGGAAAGACAATAAAGATTCTACGATCAAGATAAAGCCCGGCGATGAAATGATTATCGTCAAGCCAAACAAAGAGGAACTAAGAACAAAATTTATCGGTTTTTCTATGTTTAGTCCGCCCAATTTTGAGGTTTTGTCAACACCTCTTCAAAATTTAACGAAAGAAGATGTGCCGATCGGATCGGAAGTTTATATTGATGAGTAAAGAAAAGCCTTGATTGAATTTTCAATCAAGGCTTTTAAAGTGAAATTATTTATTGGAGTTGCGGATTTAGTATTTATCCTTCGGATTGATTCCGTAAGTGTAGGCCGCACCGGCACCGGCACCGACACCGGCTCCGATCAAGGCACCTTTTTTACCGCCTAAGATTCCGCCGACGACCGCCCCCGCACCGGCTCCGATGCCGATGTTGATGAGGTTTCTGTTACGTCTGTAAAATGACGGACGGCGGTTGCGTCTGTCATAGTAATAATCGTCATAGAACGGATCAATGCTTTCCATGTAGCTCGGATAGGTCTGAGCATAAGCCGGAGAACTGTCAACATAAGTCGTGTATGTCGGAACTAAATAATTCGGATAGGTCTCGACATATCTCGGAGAACTTCTTCGATAGGTATAACGGTCGTCGTCATCGTCGTCATACCAATCGTCATCATCCCAGTCATCATCATCGTCATCGTCCCAATCTCCACGCCGATAGACATTGCGTTTGGAGGTATAATACGGTTCATTATAACGATCGTTATATCTTCGGTTTCGGCGTTCTATTCTACGAGCGAGTTCTCTGTTGAGGCGACGCTCGGCTCTTCTTCTGTCGGCTCGGCGTTCAGCCCGTTCAAAAGCTTTCTGGCGTTTGATCCATCGATAGGCCTGATTCTCAAATCTTCGATAGTTATCTCTTTGTCTCGCCCGACGGTTTTGTCTTCGTTCATAACGGCGATAATCCCGACGCTGTTCGGCTAAACGGCGAAGAATCCGATAACGCCGGTCGCGTCTTTCGTCACGCCGGTAACGTCGGTCATCACTTCGATAGCGTCGGTCGCGTCGGTCATCCCGGCGATAGCGTCTATCTCTGCGTTCATAGCGTCTTTGATCCCGCCGGTCATATCTTCTATCAGCCCGCCGGTCATATCTTCTATCGGCCCGCCGGTCATAGCGTCTTTGATCCCGGCGGTAATCCCTTCTGTCCGCCTGTCTGTAACGCCTTCTTTCATCACGCCATCTGCGTTCCTGACGCTTTTGAAATCTTCTTTCCGCCCGCCGGTTTTCTTTTCTATATTCTTTCCAACGCTTTTCAGCCCGTTTTTCTCTTTGCTTAAATCTCTTATTTCTTTGTTTAAATCTTTTATTTCGTTTTTCTTTCTTATATTTTTTCCCGCCTCCCGCGTAAGCATCCACGGAGACAACCGGAACGCCGACCGCGAAGACGAAAAACGTCATCATTGCAGCCAAAAACTTTCTCATATCTATTACCTTCCTTATAAAATTATTTCAAAACGAGGAGAGAAATGTTTTAAGTTTTTGGAGAGAGTTAAAACTATCTGAAGGGGACACTTGATACTTTAAACCATAATAGATAAGAGCCTGAATTTCAAACCCGGCCGTTTTTAATCTTGAATCTGTACGATTTGAATACAAATATAGTGAGTTTTTAGGTTGATGATGAAGCTTGTTAACCAAAAAGCCGGGCCGCCGGGAAATTTCCCGGCGGCCCGGCTTTTGTTTTTGGTCAATCAATAGTTCTAGCGGTTG
>JBGTRS010000364.1:0-4927 GCA_041940665.1 Pyrinomonadaceae bacterium
ATTTGAAACGGCGGGAAATTCCGTTTTAAAGGAAGTTACGGAAAACTGGACGGATGAAACTTTGGAGCAAAAGGACGAGATGTACGGCGAAACGTGGAAACGCGGACTGACCCTGCTCTATCTGATGCTTCATCAAGCTCATCATCGCGGACAGATCACCGTTCTGATGCGGCAAGCGGGTTTAAAGGTCGTCGGTATTTACGGTCCGGCCAAAGAGGAATGGGAAGCCCAGGGAATGCCGGCGATGGCTTAAAAAATATTTATAAGGTTTACACAAGAGGAGAAAGCTTGAACGTATTAAGTTTTCTCCTCCGATGTGATTTATCAAAACACCCAATCCGAGATTCAGTCTAAATTAAAAATGTCCTGACCGGGCATTTTTATTTCTACTGCCGGCGGGATGGTGAAATTGCACGTCTCGTTATAAAAATATTCAATTTTACCTTCACCCGAACCGAATTGCGGATCGTCTTTTATCCTCACATTGATCTCCGCAAGCCGGTCCTGATCGTCAAACAAAATATAACTGCCGTCATAACCCTTTTCATTGATACCGAATCTTGTGCAGGCGGATTTACCGCGGCAAGCCGTTTTCGATTCAGAGTAATTATCGTTTCTAAAATCTTCCGGCTGATAGATAAAGGCAAATCCGGCAAACATAAATGTCCCCACTTTGACGCCTTTCTTTTCGTATTTCTCCGAAGTCGCCCAATAAGTATCAACGGGCAGTTTGTAAGCAGACAACATCGCACTCGGACCGACCATACCCATCCCGCCCAGAGCAAGCAACTTTGTCTTTTCATATCTTTCTTTACTATCGTTATAAGCCGTAAAATATCCCTCGCTGTCGGTATAAGCTACTTTATTTTTGCCGGTTTTTTTATCCGTCCAATCGGACTTCATAGCAAATCCTTCTTTATCAAAGCAATTATTGATATGAGCCTGTTTTTGTCTGTCATACGACTTTACCAAAATATCGGCGGTATAAAACTGCTTTTTGGCCGCCGTATTTATGTCCTTAGCCGTGTTTTCTTCGGGAGTTTCACTCGTTTTTGATTTCTTGGTCTCTCCCGTTATCGCATCCTTTATCGCATCTAAAATTTGTGCCTGAGCAGTAGTAGTAAAATTGACGGCCAGACAGAATAGTAAAATCAACAGGAATTTTGCGGGAATTAAGAAGTTTTTTGGTCTCATGGCGTGCCTCCTTTTCCATTTCTAAAAGATAAACAATGGCTTCCGCTCTATGCTTTGTTGGGTTAATGTTGTGCTTAAAAGGCTATCTTATCAACGGATTTTTTTCAAGAAATTGCTCCGGTCAAGTAATATTCAGCAAAGTCATGGAACGCCGGCATCTGGCCGGCAACCGACGCTTGTAAGCGTTGGAGCAAAGTTTATAGACATTAAAATTTCAATAAAAATCGAAGGATTATCAACCGAGTTTTCGTGCTGAACGCACTCGTTGCCGGCCAGATGCCGGTGTTCCATTTGAAAAAATCCCGCTCAGATAATAAACTCTCTTTTTTCATTTTAAAGACATTTTTTAAAATTTATGCGAGCTACAGAACAAACGAATCAACCCGAGATCACACCTGAAATCATCGAGGAACACGGAATTTCTCCCGACGAATACGAACGCATCAAGGAAATTATGGGACGCGAGCCGAACTTTACGGAACTCGGCGTCTTTAGCGTGATGTGGTCGGAGCATTGTTCTTATAAATCTTCACGAGTTCATCTGAAACGTTTGCCGACGACCGGCGAACAGGTCATCGTTCCGCCGGGCGAAAATGCGGGCGTCGTGGACATCGGCGACGGCTGGTGCGTCGCATTCAAGGTCGAATCCCATAATCATCCGAGTTTTATCGAACCCTTTCAAGGAGCGGCAACCGGCGTCGGCGGAATTCTGCGGGACGTTTTCACCATGGGTGCGAGACCGATCGCTTTGATGAATTCTCTGCACTTCGGTCATCTCAAACCTGACGAAAATCGCTCGACAAATGAAAGGACGGCAAACCGCAATAAATCAATCTTGAAAGGCGTTGTCGAAGGAATAGCTCATTACGGTAATTGTTTTGGAACAGCCACAGTCGGCGGCGAGGTTGATTTTGATGAAGCCTATAATCTGAATCCGCTTGTAAATGCTTTCGCCCTGGGAATTGTCCGCGAGGATCAGATATTTTTCGGCAAGGCGTCGGGCGTCGGCAATCCCGTGATGTATGTAGGTGCAAAAACGGGACGCGACGGGATTCACGGGGCGACGATGGCTTCCGCGGAATTTGATGATGAAGCTTTGGAAAAACGGCCGACCGTGCAGGTCGGTGATCCTTTTTTGGAAAAGCTTCTGCTTGAAGCGTGCCTTGAAGCGATGCGTTCGGGAGCGATCGAAGGCATTCAGGATATGGGAGCCGCCGGTTTAACTTCGTCATCCGTCGAAATGGCTGACCGGGCGGGAACGGGACTTGAACTTTATCTCGACGATGTGCCGCAACGCGAAAGCGGTATGACGGCTTACGAAATGTTATTGAGCGAGTCGCAGGAGAGAATGCTCATCGTCGCCAAAGCCGGACGCGAAAAGGAACTCGTTGAGATTTTCAACAAATGGGATCTGGATGCGGTCGTCATCGGCAAGGTCGTCGAAGGCAATCGTCTGAAAATTTTTCATCACGGCGAGCTGATGGCCGATCTGCCGGTTGATAAATTGACCGAATCCGCACCACGCTACGATAGAGAAAGGGAGAAAGGGAGAAAAGGAGAAGGGGAGACAAAAGCCAAAGACCGAAGACCGAAGACCGAAGACCAAAATGAAATATTAAAGCTTTTGCTTGCCGCTCCGAATATTTGTTCAAAACATTTTGTCTATGAACAATACGACCATATGGTTCGGACGAACACGGCCGTGTTGCCCGGTGCGGATGCGTCGGTCGTGCGGGTGAAGGAAACCCGTCGGGCGGTTTCGATGTGTCTCGATTCAAACGGCCGTTTTTGTGCCGTCAATCCGAAAGAAGGGGCGAAATTGACCGTGGCGGAAGCCGCCCGCAATAACGTCTGCGTCGGCGGACGGCCGCTGGCGGTAACGAATTGTCTGAACTTTGCTTCGCCCGAACGTCCGAAAATTATGTGGGCGTTTTCCGAGACAATTGACGGAATGAAAGAAGCGTGCGAGATGTTTTCAACGCCCGTGATTTCCGGCAATGTTTCCTTTTACAACGAAACCGACGGCGACGGCGTTCTGCCGACACCGACGATCGGAATGGTCGGTCTCGTCGAGGACGTTCACAAACTCGTTACGCAAGGTTTCAAAAACGAGGGCGACATTATCGCACTTCTCGGGACGACAAATGATGACCTTAGCGTCAGCGAATACGCTCAAACGATCTTAGGCTACACGGTCAATGAACTCATCGAGATCGGCAAAGTTCCCGTAATTGATTTGAATTTAGAAAAGAAAGTCCAGGATACGTGTCTCAAACTTATTGACGAAGAACTGATAAATTCCGCTCACGACACGGCCGAAGGCGGGCTCGCCGTCGCCATCGCCGAACAATGTTTTGCTTCATTAAATAATAAAGCCGACGGTGCGGAAATTGAACTAAATGATGAAAATCTCGACGCGACGACACAGCTTTTTAGCGAATCGCCTTCGCGGATTTTGATATCTTTCGCGGAAGAAAATCTGGAAAAAGTAAAAGAAGCCATCGGCGATTGCCCGTTTGCAGTAATCGGAAAAGTTGCGGGCAAAGACTTGAAAATAAATGTGAACGGCGAAGAAGCGATCAACGCGGAAGTTTCCGCACTGCAAAACACTTGGAAAAATTCTCTTGAAAAACTCCTTAGCCGTTAGTAAACTCTGAGTTTATGAGCAAAGCTTTTACTGCGGTTATAGTTATTGTAGGCCTCATCGGTCTGTTCGCTATCGTTTATTTTGCCGCTCCTATTTTTCTTGATAAAGCATTCGAGAAAGCTTTGAACTCAATGCACAAAAAAACAATCGTTGCCGAAAATGTTCAGATTACCGACGATTGGACGGAAATCACTTCCGACAATCCGCTCGAACCGACAAAAATGGTTCAAAAAGTTCAGCTTTTGATCGAAGGTTATAAACACGATATTCATAATTCCGATTTTGGAAATATCACCCTTTCCGACGGAACAAAGATAAACCCCGAAATTGAAATTGTGGACGAAAGCGGCAAAGTTTATAAACTTAAAGACAGCCAAAGAGTCGGCGATCTCGTAGGCTTTTCGGTTGATGAAAAACTTCACGGCTCGCATTCTTTTCCGAAAGATGTCACATACAAAGCCATCCGAATCCGCAGTGATAAACCTTTTCAATGCAAAAAAATCATCTGGTATGATTATGACTTGAAATAATTTTTCAAAGAGGTTTATAAAAATTCATAACAAACCCGGAATCTACATCCACATCCCTTTTTGCAACACTATTTGCTACTATTGCGGCTGCAACAAAATCATCACCAAAGATAAATCACGCGCCGATGCCTATATCGAATATCTCGAGCGCGAAATGGATTTATTGGCGCCGCATCTCAGCGGCCGCCACCAATTGGCGCAGCTGCATTTCGGCGGCGGCACGCCCACTTTTCTGAGCGATGAGCAGCTCGAGCGCGTGTTTGCTATGATACGCAAGCATTTCCAACTGATGCCCAGCGGCGAATATTCGATTGAAATCGACCCGCGCAAAGTGAGTCGCGACACCGTATTTCATTTAGGCCGCCTCGGCTTCAACCGCATGAGCGTGGGCATACAGGATTTCGACCCCAAAGTGCAGGCCGCGTTTGTAGAGTACCTTGGACAGCTTACCTCTGCCGCTGTTCCGCCAAGCGCCCGTCAAGGTGCATCCAATGTTTGCGTTTGTGTTCCGCTGTTAGTGCAAATTGTTTTCCCAGAGCGCGAGGAGCGCGAACCA
>JBGTRS010000365.1:0-4924 GCA_041940665.1 Pyrinomonadaceae bacterium
GGCTATTCTACGGGCAGAATCTTGCCGCCCGTCATGGCTTCGGCGACGAAAGCGAAATGGATGCGCGAATATGCCGAGCGCGAAAATATAAACCTGAGCGAATCGTATTCCTATTCCGATTCGATCTCCGATCTGCCGATGCTTGCAATCGTCGGTCATCCGGTCGCCGTCAATCCAGATTTTCGGCTGAAACAGACGGCACTTCAGCACGATTGGGCGATTTTGGATTTAAGATGATTTGGAGGTATTTGAATTATGCAGACAGATTTAGAGCAAATAAAACAAGCTGTTTCGCATTTACCGTCCGAAGATTTGGAAAAATTCGACGAATGGTATGAAGCGGAAAAGCAGAAAAAATCGAACGGCGGAGAAAAAGACGCGGAGTTGAAATATCGTCTTAAGCGTTATAAAAAAGCGCAGAAATGGCTGGCGGAAAACGGCGAAAAATATATGAACCAATGGGTTTGTCTGGAAGGCGACCGACTTATCGCGCACAGCAAAGACGGGCGCGGTCTCTACGAAAAAGCCAAAGAAGCCGGAATCAAAATTCCGTTTATTCATCACATCGTCGAAGAACCGAAATTTTTTGCCGGAGGCGGTTATGAACTCATACGCGATTGAGTTTTCCGAACTTTATGAATACGACACACTCGAAACGGGAATAACTTTGCCCGTTTTGCTGAAAAACGGTTCGCTCGAAGTTGATTTTCAGGCGAAACTCGACACGGGTTCGAGCCATTGTATTTTTGAGCGAAGATTCGGCGAAAATATCGGAATCGAGATCGAAAACGGAACGCCCGAAAAATTCGGAACGGTAACATCAGGCTTCGTCGCTTACGGACACGAATTAACCGTTTCGGTTTTAGGAATTGAAATTTATACAACGGTTTATTTCGCCGAATCGCCGCATTTTCCGCGAAGCGTTCTCGGCAGACAAGGCTGGCTCGACCGCGTGAAACTCGGTTTGATTGATTACGAAGGCAAACTTTTGTTGAGCGAACATAACGGATAAATTTAGGAGGTGAAACATGAAGAAAAAAATTATTTTTCTTTTTCTCGGTGCGGCAATGCTGACAAGTATATATTTAGGTTTCAAGAGTTATCGAAATAACACAGATAGACTTTTAGCTGAGTTCAATTCCAAATTAAAAGAAGGAAGATTTGAACAACTTTATGATGAGTCTTCCAATTCTGTTCATCTTAATGTAACGAAAGATGAATTTGTTCGTAGAATGAGAGTTGCAGTCAGTAAACTAAAAAAGATTGATGAAAACTTAAATTTTCAAACCAGCAAACAAATCGAAACTGAGATATTCGGACATGAAGAACGCGACAACTCTTTTAGCTTCAGGCGTGTTCAAAGATTGAATAATGCCAATGTGTCAGCAACAATATTAATCTATTGGCACAATGAAGGAATTTTTCCGAAGTTTGATGATTTTCATGTCGGTGTGCCTACCACAGACTGGAAAGAATATGGAACTCCCGGAGTTTCTTACAAAACAATTTCAAACCCGGAAAATTATTAATATAACTTTCTAGAATTTTATGGCATTGCAATTACGAAGAAAAACACACGAATCAATTATTTACATTGACCGCGACAGTGCGCCGCGGATTATGCCGAATGGCGAGGATTTTATTCTCGAAGACATTCCTATCGGGACGCGGGTGATTTATCCGAATCCGCCGATAAAGGGACTGCCTAATCGTGAAGCGGCGATTCGTTACGCGGTGAATCATCCGCTCGAAATGGAGCCGCTTTACGCTCTGCTCGAGCCGGGGATGAAGGTAACGATTGCGATGGACGATATTTCTCTGCCTCTGCCGCCGATGCAAACGCCCGATCTGCGGCAGACGATGCTCGAAGTCGTTCTCGATATGTGCGCGGCAAACGGCGTTACGGACGTTCATCTGATCATCGCCAATTCCCTGCACCGCAAGATGACCGAATGGGAAATGCGGCGAATGGTCGGCGATAAAATTCACAACGAATTTTATCCCGACCGTTATTATAATCACGACGCGGAAGATGACGAGGAACTTGTAACGCTCGGACACACGCGGCATAACGAGCCGCTTCGCATTAACCGCCGGTGCGCCGAAAGCGATCTGTTGATCTACTGCAACATCAATCTCGTGCCGATGGACGGCGGGCATAAATCGGTTGCTGTCGGCTTGTGCGATTACGAATCTCTGCGGGCGCATCACGAACCGCAGACGATTTTGGATTCGCATTCTTATATGGACCCGCCCGCGTCGGAACTCAATCATAAAGTCATTCGGCTCGGAAAATTGGTTGACGAAAACTGCAAGGTTTTTCATATCGAAACGGCTTTGAATAACCGTATGTTTCCCGAAGGCTACGACATTTTGACCAGAAACGAAGACGAATTTACGTTTATGGACAGAATGAAATGGGAAGCGATGAAGCGGACATTTTCAAAACTGCCGCGAAAGGCGCGGCGGAAAATGCTGCACGCGATTCCCGCGCAGTATGAACTGATCGCCTGTTATGCCGGAAAAACCGAGCCGGTTCACGAGCGCATTCTGGAGAAAAATTATCAGCAATACGAAATTCCGGTCAAAGGTCAATGCGACATAATGATCACGGGCATTCCCGACATTTCGCCGTATAACGTCTATTCGGCTTTGAATCCTCTGCTCGTTCAGGTGATGGCTCTCGGCTATCACTTCAATATGTTCCGCAACAAACCGCTTTTGAGAAAAGGCGGCGTGATGATCATCACGCATCCGTGTTTTGACGAGTTCGATCATAATTTTCACCCGTCATACATCGAATTTTTCCATCGCCTTCTGCCCGAATCGCGCGACGCATTTTATCTTCGCGAAAAATATGAACGCGAATTCGCCGAAAATCCGGCATACGTCGAGATGTATCGGCGCGGCAACGCCTATCACGGCGCACACCCGTTTTTTATGTGGTATTGGGGCGAAAACGGTCGCGCCCACGTCGGCAAAGTAATCGTCGCCGGCGCGGAAAACGCGCACGTCCCCGAAATCTTAGGCTGGGAACGCGCCGACAATTTGACCGAAGCAATAGCGATGGCAAGAAGCTACATGGGCAGAAACGCCGAAATCACGATGCTTCATCAACCGATGATCGGGCTTTGTAATGTGACGGATTAAGTATATGGATTTAATTGACCAAATAAACAAGCACAACTATTTATATTTGGATAAATTAAATGAAATTAATGATCTTGAACTTGAAATCTGGATAAGTGAAGGAAGAATTGATTCGGACACGAAAGGTAATTTACAGGACATTTTTGAATCTGCGCCATCAATAGAAACTAATCCGATAGTTTCGGATGAGAAATGCAAACGTTATAAAATTCTTTTTAAGAATTATCTTGCATTTTTAGTTCGAAATGAAACTTTTACGACATGGAATGAAACTGATAAGTATGAGGGTGAATTATTTCTTAGATTCAAGAAGTCAAAGTTTTTAGATTATATCGAGTCTTCAACAGCAACTGACTATGCCAAGGATTTTATGAATGTAAAAGGGCATTTTCATATAGGTATCATTTGTCTTAATCACATTGTAGATATTGCATTTTTGGAAGAACCGGTAATTGAAGAAGTAAATTAGTTTTAAAATGAATTTATCACCAACAAAAATTTTCAAAGGTAAAAAGATTTTCTTTATCGGCGGCACGGGGTTTGTCGGTAAGGTTACGCTTTCGATGCTGCTTAATAATTTTCCCGATGTCGGGAAAGTTTACGCGACCGTGCGGGCGCGGGATGCGCGGGAATCGGAGAACCGGTTTTGGACGAGTATCGTAACTTCGCCGACATTTGATCCGCTGAGGGAAAAATACGGCGAAAGGTTCGAAAAATTTATCCGCGATAAGGTCGTTCCGGTCAACGGCGATGTCGGAAATGAATTTCTCGGTCTCGACGAAAAAGAAGCGCGGAAGATCATGCGCGAATGCGACATCATTATCAACGGCGCGGGAAACGTAACGTTTAATCCGCCGCTCGAATCCGCGCTTCGGACGAATGTCGTCGGCTCGCATAATATTTTACAGCTTGCGCGGATGATGAAACGTCCGACATTGGTTCATGTTTCGACCTGTTTTGTCGCCGGAAAGCGTTCGGGGACGATCTGGGAAAATGAGCCGGTCGTCGGTTATTTTCCCAGAAAAAATGAACTCGTCGGGACGACCTTTGATGTCAATAAGGAAATCGAAGACTGCGCCCGTTTGAGTGAGCAGGCAAGACAGGAAGCCGACGACGCGATGCAGATCGCCAAATTCCGCGAAGCCGCCCGCGGGCGTTTTATCGAGGAAGGACGCGACCCGGACGATGAAGCGGAACTCAAATCGGCGATTTTCCGCGAGCGCAAAATGTGGATTCGAGAACGCACGACCGAACTCGGTGCGGAACGAGCCGAGTATTGGGGCTGGACGAATATTTATACTTATTCGAAATCTCTGGCGGAGCAGATCATCGCCCAGCAGGACGATATTGTAAAAACTCTTGTGCGCCCTTCGATCGTTGAATCCTCACAGGAATATCCGTTTCCCGGCTGGAACGAAGGTTTTACGACGACCGCGCCGCTTATTTTGATCGCGCTTCGCGGTCAGCCGATCATTCCAGTTAATGAAAAACTGATTCTCGATATTATTCCGGTTGATATGGTCGCTGGCGCGATTCTCGGCGCGGCGATGAACGCGCTGGTGGATGACAATCCGCCGCTTGTTTTTCAGGCATCGTCGGGTGATTCGAATCCGAACGATATGAAACGCATCGTCGGTCTGGTTGGACTCTACAAACGCGAACATTTTAAGGAAAAGGAAACGGGAAATAAATTGGTGAACAACGTCGCCGCGATGATCGAAGCCGCGCCCGTTTCGCAGAAAACATACGAGCGGTATTCCGCGCCGATGTTTAA
>JBGTRS010000366.1:0-4924 GCA_041940665.1 Pyrinomonadaceae bacterium
ATCGGCTCGATATCGGCACCATAAGCGGCGGCGACCGACCGTTCGATCGATTCGACCCATGCGCGCCCACGCGTGTCGAGGAATCGGTTGCGCAGGAACACGATGCCCACGTCGATCATCTTCTGCGTATCGTCGGGAGCCCAGTCGCGCTCGTCGGCGAAGCAGCGCAACCATTGCTGCCAATATGCCTCCGAAACCGAACGGATTTCGGGTTCGAGCAGATCCCACACATCGCGACTCAGCCGGTCCAGCGACCCATCAAAGTCGAAAATCCGCAGCCGCGCGGCAATGTCGATCCGTGCGCTCATCGCGCCCGTTGCCGGCATGTCCTTGTTCGCTCGCGCTCGAGTCACGGAATCGGTCCCCCATTGTCCCGGACGCACCTCGCCCCAGGCCTTACTCACAACGCTAAAAGGGAATTGGTTAAGGACGAGTTAGGGACGCGCCCGTCGTGCGATCTTGCACGGTATCTTGCATCGTCGGCAGCGCGGGCTAATGGAGACCGCAAATCATAGGGGATATGCCTTGGCCAAGGCCCGCAACGTCAATCGCCCGCTCTCACCGCATCTCCAGGTCTGGAAATGGGGTCCGCATATGACCGTTTCGATCCTGCACCGCGTGACGGGCAGCGGGATGGCGACCGTTGGTGTCGGCGTGTTCCTGTGGTGGCTGTGTGCGCTCGCATCGGGGCCTGAGGGCTATGCGAAGTTCCTCGGCTGCCTGACCACCGACACGGGCGCGCCCAACTGGCTCGGCTATCTGCTCGGCGTCGTCTAATTTTGCTTCGCGTATAATCATTTTAAAATTTTTAGTTTGAATTATATGTAATTTTCACCAATTCGCTTTCGGAATCATCCCGCCGGATAAAATTCGATATTTTCTTTCCGACATAAAACCATTGGAATGTAATTGTCAAAACCGAAACTGTCCAAAGCAAAATGTTAAAAGCCGATGTCAGATTAAAAAAATAAAGCGGATAAAACAAAATCGCCACGGGAAGTATTGCCGGAAGATTGATGGCGATCCAAAATTCTTCACGTAATATAACAAAACCCAAATCTATGGGCATTGCGGCCATAAAATGGTTTGGATGGTTTGAAAGACTGATAAGAATAACTCCCCAGTTTATCAATACAAAAAATAATCCGATCGGATTTCTAAATATGTATTTGGAAAATGTCGGCATTGCTAGCTTCCGTTATATTACTTTAACTCCATTTTGGCAATAGATTCAAGATGCACTTCGTCGGGGCCGTCGGCGATTCGAAGCATTCTGGCGATCGTCCAGGCGAACGCGAGCGGGAAATCCTGACAGACTCCGCCGCCGCCGTGAACTTGAATCGCCCGGTCAATAATTTTCAAAGCCATATTTGGAACAACCGCTTTGATCATCGCGATTTCCTTTCTCGCCGCTTTATTGCCGACCTCGTCCATCAGCCAGGCCGTTTTCAAAACAAGCAGTCGAGCCTGTTCGATCTCGCATCTCGATTCGGCGATCCAATTTCTAATTACGCCCTGTTCAGCTAATTTTTTTCCAAATGCAACACGCGACTTTGCCCGATCGCACATCATTTCGAGGGAGCGTTCCGCGAGGCCAATAAGCCGCATACAATGATGAACCCGGCCCGGCCCCAAACGGCCTTGAGCGATCTCAAAACCGCGGCCTTCGCCCAAAATGAGATTTTCTTTCGGCACGCGGACATTTTTAAACGAAATTTCGGCGTGTCCGTTCGGGGCATCGTCAAAACCGAAAACATCGAGCATCCGTTCGACCTTTACGCCTTCCGCATCCATCGGTACTAAGATCATTGATTGCTGGAGATGCTTGGCGGCGTTCTCATCCGTTTTGCCCATAAAGATCGCCAGTTTGCAACGCTCATCGCCCGCCCCGGTTGACCACCATTTGCGGCCATTTAAAACATATTCGTCCGCCTCTTTAACGATCGAACTCCTGATATTCGTCGCATCCGACGAAGCGACATCCGGCTCGGTCATCGAAAAACAGGAACGAATTTCACCATTCAAAAGCGGTTTTAACCATTCCTCTTTCTGCTCATCATTGCCGTAGATGTGCAAAACTTCCATATTGCCCGTATCGGGTGCGGAGCAGTTAAAAATCTCCGCCGACCAGTAAACTCTGCCCATCATCTCCGCCAGCGGTGCGTATTCGAGATTCGTCAAACCCGATTCATCCGGCAGAAAAAGATTCCACAAACCTTCCGCCTTTGCCTTTGCCTTTAAGTCTTCGATCAATTGCAAAGGCTTCCAACGCTCGCCCGCATTTATCTCCGCGTGGTAGGCGTCTTCATTCGGATAAATGTCCCGCCGCATAAAATGATCCAAGCGTTCAAGGTAATCTTTTGTTTTGTCGGAATATTCAAAATTCATAATATTGGAAAGATGTTAGATGGATTTTAGTTTTTAGACTTTTTCTCACTAACATCTAACATCTGGCTAAATCATCGAAACTATTCTTTCCAAATCTTCCTTCACATTTTCGCTTAAATGAACACGCAAAGCCCTTCGATCCCGGTCAAGCAAGACCTGAAAATCACCACGGGCTTGGGCGGATTTGACGACGCCGAAGGTGTAATCCTGTTCGGGAACTTTGAAATCCTCCGCGTCCTCCGCCGTTATCTGCAGAAAGACGCCGTTGTTCGCTCCGCCTTTATACGCCTGTCCGGTCGAATGCAAAAACCTTGGTCCGAAGCCCAAGGCGGTGGCGACGAGTTCCTTATCGAGAACCTTATGCCGCAATTCCTGAAGCAAATGCTCGTTTTCCTCATTCATTTCGATATATGCCAAAACCGCAAAATAATCGTTTTCCTGCAAGTGTTCGATATGGGCGTTCAGATATTTGGCGAGCGATCGGTCTTCGCCGACGAATTCATTCAATTTTTCGAGATTGCTTTCGTTCGTAAAAAGTTTGATGCCGTCTTCTTCATAGAAAGCTTCTTCGCCCGGCAGTTCGCCCGTTTTTTCGTATTCGTCGGTCAGTTTTCTCGCTTCGATCTTGGCCGATTCGACATCGGGCTGATTGAACGGGTTTATTTCCATTATTGCTCCGGCAACGGCGGTCGCAAATTCCCAGCGGAAAAATTCCTGGCCGAGATTCATTTTGTCTTCCAAAACAATTTTGACAAATGGATGACCGAAGGCTTCGAGCGAGGCGATTCTTTCATCCAAACCGTCATCGTCTGTTCCCTTTAATTTGAGATAGACAAAGACGCGGTCTTCGTCATAATCTTCCGCTTCCAAAATTTTCTCGCGGTCAACGGGAATGATCGCCACGCCTTGCTTTCCGGTGCTTTCGGCGATCAGTTGCTCGAGCCAGGCACCGACATCGTAAATTTCGGGCGATGTAAAAATGGTCAGTTTATCGCGTCCGTGTTTATGGCAAACTCCTAAGATAGTTCCCAAAACAACCGCCGGATTTTCTGAGGGAATATGAGATTTCGAGGCGTGAACCATTTCCATTGAGTTTTTTAAAAACTCCTCAACATCAATTCCCATCGCCGCCGCCGGAATCATTCCAAAAACCGAGAGGGCCGAAAACCGTCCGCCGACTGTCGGTTCGCCGTAAAATGTATTTCGGAAATTTTCTTCTTTGGCGAGTTTTTCGAGTTTTGAACCCGGATCGGTAATGGCGACGAATTGCTTTCCCGCGTTTTCTTCGCCGACGGTTTCGGCAACTCTTTTGTAGAAATACTGCTTGAATGTGTTCGGCTCGAGCGTCGAGCCGGATTTCGAAGCGACGATAAAAAGCGTGTTCGACAGATCGAGTTTGCTTTCAAGCGTTTTGATCTGGGCGGGAACGGTCGAGTCGAGAACGTGAAAATTCTGTTTGCCGAAGGTGATTGAGAAAACTTCGGGACACAAGGAACTTCCGCCCATGCCGAGCAGAACGATGTCTTTGAAATTTTCGGCATCGGCCGAGAAATCCTTATATTTCTGTAAGTCGTTTAATTCCCGGCCGACGATCTCGAGCCAGCCGAGCCATTTATTCTCGTCGTCGTTTGTCCAAACGGACGCATCCATATTCCAGATACGCCCGATCTTGTCGGCGTTTTTCCATTCGTCGAATTTCAACTGAACGGCATTTTCGATCTTTTCGGGTAGAGAAAAAGTAAATTGGTTTAGCATAAAAATAATTTACCACAGACGGTGCTAAACCTCACAAAAGAAAGCATTTTTGTTTGCAGTTTTTTTATGTAACACCACTGTCCCGGTAACAGTCCCGGAAATAATTCCGCTTTCAGTTCCAATTATTCTTTATGGCAAGATGTTTTCAAATTACAAACCTGAAAGCGGCGGCGGGACGAGAGGCCGCGACAGCCAGCGGGACGCTTGAAGTTACAGGGTTTTAATTTGTAAAATCGCTCTTATGAAAAATCTTGTCTTTGCCGTTTTGTTTTTATTTTTGTCGGTTTCAATTTCTTTTGCGAGTACGCAATGCGTAAAAGATGCCGAAGTTATAAAACCCGTGCTTTCCAAAAAAGCCGATGAGGTCTATACGGAAAACCTCGAAAAAGCAAAGGCCGTTTATAAAAAAACGCCCGATTCGGCGGATGCGATCATCTGGCTTGGACGGCGGACGGCGTATTTGGGAAATTACAGGGAAGCCATCGAAATATTTTCGGAAGGCATCGAAAAACATCCAAAGGACGCGAGAATGTTCCGCCATCGCGGACATCGTCTGATTTCGATCCGCTGTTTTGACGATGCGGTCAGGGATTTTGAAACTGCCGCCAAACTTATCAAAGGCAAAGCGGACGAGATCGAACCCGATGGTTTGCCGAACGCGAGAAACATTCCGACCTCGACCCTGCAGTCGAACATCTGGTATCATCTCGGGCTCGCATACTATTTAAAGGGCGATTTCAAAAACGCTCTGAAAGCCTATAAAAACGCGCTGAAAGTTTCA
>JBGTRS010000367.1:0-4924 GCA_041940665.1 Pyrinomonadaceae bacterium
GCGTAATGCAACACATTCCAATCATCCGATCCCAATTCATTTAATAATATTTCTTGAATTTTTTTCTGAGTATTATTAGTATTTTTGTTCAATAAATACCATTCTAACAATTGTTTATTATCGATTTCCATATTCGCGTCACACCAGACTAAACTGCATTATGACATTTCTTTTGGCTGAATAATATTTTAATATGGAATTTCGATCATCACAATCTCCGTAATTTTATCGGTCTTTTTGATACAACCTTCTTTCCACTCATCTGTAGTCACACCATTTTTTCGCATAATGGATTCTTAGCTGTATTTGATTACGTCAATAACCTAAAATGTGAAAAAAGGCAAGAGAGAAACCTCCTATTCGCCAGGGAAAAATGTAAAAGCAGGAGGATCGTTAGAAATGAGGTCGACATTTGTGGGATATTATTAAGTTTGTTTCTTTTCTTCATAATTTGTCTTTCTCTAAAATTTCCAAAAACTCTGCCGGAACTTCCTCAACCAACCAAACGCCGTTTTCGGAAATATAAAATTTAAATCCTTCCGCCAGCATTTTTTCGGTATCAACCTTGAAAATGATCGGCTTTCCGTAACGGATTCCAACTTGTTCTGCTGTTTCTATTTTGTCCGAGAGATGGACGTGATGGCGTTTCATTTTTTGCAAACCGCTTGAAGATATGGCTTCCAAATTTTTCCCGGCAGTGCCGTGATAGAGGATTTTCGGCGGTGTTTCTTCTTTTAATCCCAAATTGATTTTGATCGAATGCCCTTGATTGGCACGAATTTTTGTCCCGCTTTCATCAAAAGAAAAACGCTTTTTGTCGTTTGTTGCCACAATCTTTTTTAATTCTTCCAAAGTAAAAGAATTTCCTTTGTCAGCCGACTTTCCAATCAATTCCCGAACACTTGCCCAACCGTTTTCATCCAGATGAATATCAATCGCTTCGGGTTTATGCCGCAGAACCAAACTTAAAAATTTGCTGATCTTTGTTTTTTGGTCTTCGTTCATTAAAAAATCTTTTTCATATAAAGATTTGGATTAATTGCATTTATCTTCGCCTTGCGGCTCATGGGCAGGGACAAGCCGCTGCCCCTACAATTTATTTCGACAGTTCCCGCAAAACCGTCCGCGAAGGCGAACCGTCGCCGGCACCTTCGGCGATCTTCAAAGGCAAACTGATTAGTTCATAAACGCCCGCGGAAACCTCGCGTAAGTCCAAACCTTCCAAAATAATAACCTCTTTTTCGAGCAGAGTGATATGCGTTTCGGGCGTTTCGGCACCGAATTTTTCGACCGAAAGATAATCAATGCCGACCAGTTTGACGCCTTTTTCGACCAGAATTTTGGCGGCTTCCGGCTCGATGTATGTAAAATCCTTGCGGAAACTCTGTTCAAGATCCGCCCAAAAATCGGAGTTGCGGGTTTTAAATAAAATTCTTTCCGCGTTTTCCAGATCTGCAACGTGTTTCGGCTCGATCGCCATCACATCTTTTTCCAGTTCGACGACGCGGCATTCTCCTATTAAAACATTCAGATCGAGATCAATGAGTTTTTTCGTGCCTTCGATAAAATGATTCGGGGCGTCAACATGCGTCGCGGTATGAACCCCCAGACAAATTTGCGATACGTTCGCCGCATCGCCGTTTTCGAGCGAAAGTTTGAGATCAATTTCAACCTGCGGATCGCCTTCATAGACAGGCGTTTTTCCGCTGATCGGAACGCTTACATCATAAATTTTCATATCTAAAAGAATAAATCAGCCGATAATTGTTCGCAAGCTATTTGGCAAGAGAGCCTTGCCTCTGTTAGAACTAAAATTGCAGTATTATTATTTTAGGAATATTTTTTTACATTAAATGAAAATCAAGCGAGAAGAACACAGAAACAAAGGGGCGTTTTATGTTGAAGATGAGGACGGCGACTGGATCGCGGAAATGACCTATTACCGCGAAGGTCAGCGAAAGATCGTCATAGACCACACGGAAGTTGATGAATCTCTGCAAGGCCAGGGAGTCGGCGAACGGATGGTCGAAGAAGCCGTCCGATTTGCCGAAGACAATAATTTGCTGATTAAGCCAATTTGCCCGTTCGTCAAAAAAATTCTCGAATCGGACGAGAAATATGAAGACGTTTTAACCAGATAGTTTTTAGAAAGTTACAGAATGTTGCGGAGTTGCGGAGATTCTGTAAATTCGAAACTCCGCAACCCTTTAACTCCGCAAAACTCCGTAACTTTTAAGATGCCGACAAAGAGAATTTCAGCTTCGAGTTATTCCAACACCGCACCGCTTATCTGGTCGTTTCTTTACGGATCACGTCGCGGCAAATACGAAATGATCCTCGACACGGCCCCGTCGCGTTCTGCCGAATTGCTTTCAAACAATAGAGTTGATGCCGCACTCGTTCCCGTGATCGCTTATCAATTGATCGAAGATGTTCGTCTGATTCCGGATGTCTGCGTCGGGGCAAAAGAAAAGGTGCGAAGCGTTTGCCTCGTAACAAAAGGCGAAGATTTGGAGGATATCAGATCGGTTTCGCTCGATATTTCCTCGAAAACCTCCGTCGCTTTGACCAAGATCATCTTCCGCGAATTCTTCGGTTTTGAACCAATTTGGAAAAATGCCGAACCGAATCTTGAAAAAATGCTCGATGATTCCGATTGTGCTTTACTGATCGGCGACCCGGCACTTGTCTTGAGTTCGGAGTTCGGAGTTCGGAGTTCGGAGTCTGGAAATAAAAATCAAGAAGAACCGATCACCGATCACCGATCACCGATCACCGATCACGAATCACGAATCACGAATTACGAATTACGTATATTTGATCTCGTCGAGCTTTGGCGAAAATTCACAAACCTCGGCTTTGTTTTTGCGATGTGGATGACGCGGCAAAAACACTTTGGAATTGATTTTGCCGAGGCGAGAGATGAAGGCCTCAGTCATCTCGAAGAAATTGTTTCCAATTACGAGAGCGAGATCCCGCTTTCGCACGGAGATTTCAAAAAATATCTGGCGGAAAATATTTCATATTCGATTGACGATTCGATGCAAAAAGGTCTGGAACTTTATTTCGAGCTGGCGAAAAAAAATGATCTCATCGCAGAAAACAGAGATTTACATTTTATTTCGTGAAAAAGCCTCTTCGCAATTTTTGAAAAAACGGCGAAAAGGCTTTTTTGTTGGGGGGGCATCTTGCGGATAAAAGCGGATAAAAAAGTGGTGTTTTTAATCTTATAAAAAAATCAAAAAAGATTTGAATGAAACAATAAAAGCCAACCGGCGACCAATGCGAAAACCAGCAGAAAAAAATCTCTCGGTTCAAATTTTGATTCCTGGTTAGTCATTTTAATGCCTCCTTCGATCCTTCCATCTATATACGCGGACTTTTTTCGGAAAAGGGTTCACATTATTTTCAAAAAAATAACGCCGGCGATTTACCGGCGTTTCGAAGGCCCGAAAATTTTAGCGATCATCTGCCTTTTTTGACCAGCACGACCGTCTTTAATGATTCTTTGGCGATGACTTCGGCAATGCTTCCGAAAAGAATTTTCTTGAAGCGGTGTTCGGTCGCCCCGAGCATTATGGCATCGTGATTTTTGGATTCTTCGAGGATTCCCTGCGTCACAGATTTATTACGGATCATCTTGGTTTTTAATTCCAGACCGTTTTTGCCGGAAACCCGGCCGACGGATTTGTTGAGCATTTTCTGCGTCCCTTCGGTGATGGCTTCGCCCGAACTCGGCGGAACGATACTGCAGAATGTCATCGCTCCCTTTCTCGCCCGGACGATCGAAGCCGCGTATTGTTCGGCCTGGATGGCGTGCTTCCCGCCCGCCGTCGGCATCAGCCAATTATCGAGACTGCTTCCGGCGACGACCTTGACGAGCATGATGTCCGTCCTCGCGTTGCTGACGACATTATCGGCAACTTCGCCGAGGATTCTTTCGGCGGTCGACGTAAAACCTTTCCAGCCCATCATGATCAGGTCGCATTCGAGCTGTTGCGAGGATTCGATGATCGAACGGGCGGCATCATGACCGACATCAATCTGCGATTTGAACGGAATGTTGTTCTCATCGGCATATTTATTCGCCATCTCGAGGATCGGACGCTCTTTCGTGACGTAAAAATCCTCGCTGAAATCCTCGCGGTTCGGCGAAAGCTGTTCGGGCACGACCGCCACCCGCAGACCGATCACTTCACCGTCGCGTTCTTTGGCGATGGCGTGGGCCATTTCCAAAAGTTGCGGCACATTGGCCGGATTTGAAAGCGTCACGAGAATGCGGTATTTGACCTTTTCGGGCAATTGCGAGGAATGGATCGAGGTCGGATGATAGAGCGATTCTTCAAACGGCGGAAGTTCTTCGGGCTGTTTTCCTTTGAGCAGAACAAACACGATCAACCCGACGGCCAGCGAACCGGCGGCCAAAAGAACGGGCAGAACGCCGTAAAAACCCTGCACATTCCAAAGCTCAAGCGAACTTTGGATGAGCAGATAGAGATTCGACAAAATTCCGAGAATCGGCAAAAGCGGCACGAGCGGAACGCGGAAAGGTCTCTCGAGATGCGGATATTTCCGGCGGTGAGCGATCAAAGCGGCGTTGACCATAATCAAAGCGAGAAGCAGAACCGCGTTGGCAAAATCCGCCAAACCTTTTAAGGTCAAGCCGAGAATAAAAGCCAGGATGGTCGCTCCGACCAGAACGGTAGCCGGGATCGGCGTTTTCGTTTTGCGGTTGACACGGCTGAACACTTCGGGGAAATGCCGACGCTGGCTCATTGCGAACGACACGCGCGAGCCGGCCATGATCGAAGCATTTGTTGCCGAAACCATCGAGAACAGACCGCCCGCGACGATGACCATTCCGCCGATATTGCCCAAAAATAATTTGGCCGCTTCGCCCATCGCCGCTTCCGTGTATTCGGTC
>JBGTRS010000368.1:0-4909 GCA_041940665.1 Pyrinomonadaceae bacterium
CGTTTCGATGTCCTATTTGAAGGACATTCACCGGGTTTTCCAATATCACGGGGCGGAACATAAAACGGTTTTCGCCTGGGAAAAAGGTTTGGATCTGACGGTCAGAAACGCCGACATTCAAAAGCGTCAGCATCCGCGGTGCGGGACTTCGTTTTTGATGGTCGTCATGCTCGTCGCCATCGTTCTGTTCTCGGTCATCAATTTCGAGCAAATGTGGCTTAACTTTGCGGTCAGAATTATTTTAATGCCGTTGGTAGCCGGAATTTCTTATGAGATTATCCGCTATGCCGCCAAGAAAGAATCGGGTGCGATCTTCAAAATTATGACCTTGCCGGGCATTTGGCTGCAAAATATCACGACGCAAAATCCGGACGATGACCAATTGGAAGTCGCTATCGAAGCATTGAAGGAATCTTTGAAACTCGAGCCGGTCGAAGCCACCGGACTTCCGGCGGACAAGCGTGAACTCGAAGTTGTCGTCTGAAAAAAATAAATGTTGGAAAAACTTGCACAAATCGAAGAAAATTACGAAGAACTCAATCAGCAGTTGTCTTCGCCGGATATCACTTCGGACATAGAGGCTTACACGAAGTTGATGAAACAGCATAAGACTTTGGGTGAGATCGTCGAAAAATACCGCGAAGTCAAAAAGATGCAGGAAGACCTGGCGGGGGCAAAAGAGGTTCTCGAGGCGACGGAAGACGCGGAAATGCGGGAACTGGCCGAACTGGAAATAGCCGAACTTGAAGAAAATCTCGAAAAGGCTCAGGAAAAACTGAAAATTCTTCTAATCCCGAAAGACCCGAATGATGAAAAGAACGTCATTTTGGAGATCCGGGCCGGCACGGGCGGGGATGAAGCGACACTCTTTGCGGCGGAAATTTTGCGGATGTATGCCCGTTATGCCGAGACGCAGGGCTGGAAAATGGATGTGATGGAAGCTTCCGATACGGGTGTCGGCGGAATGAAGGAAGCGGTAGCGATGATCGAAGGCGACAATGTCTATTCAAAAATGCGTTTCGAGTCCGGCGTTCACCGTGTCCAGAGAGTTCCGCAAACCGAATCGAGCGGACGCATTCACACTTCAGCCATAACGGTCGCCGTTTTGCCCGAAGCGGAAGAAGTTGACATCCAGATCGACCAGAACGATCTGCGGGTTGATACCTTTTGTGCAACCGGACCGGGCGGTCAATCGGTCAATACGACCTATTCCGCCGTCCGCATCACGCACTTACCGACCGGCTTGGTCGTTTCGATGCAGGATGAAAAATCGCAGATTAAAAACCGCGAAAAAGCGATGAAGGTTCTGCGGGCGAGATTGCAGGAGATCGAAGAACAGAAACAGCACGAAGAACAGGCCGCCGAAAGAAAATCTATGGTTGGAAGCGGCGACCGCAGCGAAAAGATCCGCACGTATAATTTCAAGGAAAACCGTGTTACCGACCATCGTATCGGTTTGACGATTCATCAGCTCGATCTGGTGATGGAAGGCGATCTGGAACAAATTATCGAAGCCCTCACTACGCATTTTCAAACCGAAAAACTTCAGGCTGAAACGGTTTCAGCATAAGAATTTAAGATTTAAGGTTTAAGATTCAAGATTGAATTTAATTTTTCAAATCTTGAATCTTAAACCTTAAATCTTAAAACCTGTAAAATGCCAGTTACAAAACTTTATCTCATCAGACACGGACAATCTGCCGGAAATGTTGAAGGAACATTCGGCGGACATTCGCCGACTCCGCTTTCCGACCTCGGCAAAAAACAGGCATTGATTACGGCCGAAGCCCTTTCCAAAGAAAAAATTGACGTCGTTTATTCGAGCGATCTTCTGCGAGCGGTTCAAACGGCCGAACCTTTGGCGGAAAAATTGGGTCTGGAAGTAAATAAAACAAAGGCTTTTCGCGAGAGAAATGTCGGCGTATTGGAAGGTTTGACCTTCCAAGAATCAAAACAAAAATTCCCGAAAGATTATTACGCCCTGATAAACCGCAACATCAATCATAAGATCACCGGCGGCGAAAGTTACCGGCATCTTTTGAAACGCGGAACAAATGCATTGAAAGAGATTTTTAGTATCCACAAAGGCGAAAAGATCGTGATATTTTCTCACACCGGGGCGATCTGCTATCTGACCTTATATCTGATCGGAGCGATCAACCGCCGCACGAAACAGACGCCCTGGCTGGTTACATCGAACTGCGGCATCAACCGCTTTGAAATCCGCGGCCGCAACAACACCCGCGTTCTGGCCATCAATGACACCCGCCATCTGATCGAAATGACCGGCAATGATTCTTTTCTCGGGCATAAATATCAATAAAAAAAGGCTAGAGCAAGAATGCCCTAGCCGTAAGAATTTATTCTAACCTGTTGACTCTAGAATGAGTAGCGCAATCCGAACTGCATTGATCGCGGCGAACCTTGAATACCATTATAAACTCGGCCAAAGTCGCCGGCGGATGTGGCTAATTCGGGATCAGGTCCCAAGCCGTAGCTCGAGCGTGTAAAGTTACCGGCTGAGAAGGATTGCGAGTTAAACACATTAAATACTTCCCAGCGGAGCTGAACCTTATGATTTTCACTCCAGGGCATCGTAAAACTCTTACCTAAACCCAGATCTAACGATTGGTATCCGGGTTCGCGAAATACGTTTCTGTCTCCGGTTTCTCCCGGAAGTGCATTTCTGAAAGAATTCAATGCCTGCAAAGGATTTTCAAAGGCGTTTCGGGTATTGCGATTAGCACCGAAATTGATCGCCCCGCGTCTGACGCCGTTTGATTGGACGTTCCAGTTAGTTGCCCATTGTTGTCCGTCAAACGGAGTTGATAGAGGCAAACCAGAATTCCAACGAAAGACTCCGGCCATTTGCCATCCGCCGAAAACTGCATCGGCAAAAGCATTCATATCACTGAAAAATGCTTTTCCTCTTCCAAACGGAAGTTGGAAGATAAAGTTGGCATTGACGAGATGCTTGATGTCAAAATCGGATTCGGCATAGTTATCATCAGGCCGTAACGGATTCAAAATAAATTGGGATCCGTATGACGCACCTGTTTGAAGACCGGACGCATTATCTCTCGATTTGGAGAAAGTATAGTTGATGTCGTACTTCAACGTTTCACCTAATCTTTGTCTGAGAGTAAATACTCCGCCGTGATAATTTGAATAAGCGGTCGTTCCGAATGATGAAAATGCCGCATACTGCGGATGGAAGAACATATTCGGGAATAAGCCCGGATTAGTCGGCAAACCAAATTCGGTCGCATCATCAATAATCAACTGAATGAATGTCCAGTCGAGAATATCGAACCCGTCTCTGGCCGCCAAGCCGTAGATGGCTTGCGTGTTGTTATTGGCCGGCAGTCCGAAAATTCCGAGAGCCGCCATCGCATTCGGGAACATATTCTCGAAATACGGAATTGCCGGAAGACTCGTGATCGGAACATCATTGAGACGTGCCTGAGCCAACATACCGGCCGCCGTGTACCAATCCATTCCCGAGATCGGGTCTTTCAGATTGTTCAAAGCCATCACATCGCGGGTTGCGAACAGATTTCTGGCTGAACGTCCGACGTAACTGGCTTCAAAATACATTGATTTCGGAAGATTTCTTCCGTATGAAAAACTCCAGTTGTAATGGGTCGGAGAAACGATCGTTCCGTCCAATGATGTTTCAATTCTGGTAGCTTCGTCAGCCGGTGTACTGAAACGTTGGGCCGGAGCAGGGATTCCGGGAAGACTGCGGACATCTTGACCGAAACCGGTGAACAGCGGAGCACACGGCGGTGTTCCGCCCGGCGGCGGTGCGACATTACATCCGGTTATGTCATATGTATTGGCCGAGATCGTATTACTGCTGGTAAATCCGATAGATGATAAACCGTCGAAACTTACCGCCAGCTGACCGCCGAAATAATCATTGGTAATGGAAAATCCGCCGCGGAAGGTTGAATCTCCTTCATCGCCGAACAGTCTGTTCCAAAAACCGTCTTCAAAATTCGGCGACCAGGCGACCGCCACTCTCGGTTGTACATTGTTCCAATCCATCGAATAGAAGCCCTGGCCGTTATTGGCCGGACCGGCTAATTCAAAGTCAATCAACGGGTTATAGGGAACACCTTGAGCCGCACTTGCTACACGCTGGTCAAATAAGTTACCTAATCTCTGACTCGGAACAACCTGAAAACCGTTCTTTTCATAGACCGGACGGCTGATCGCCCAACGTACCCCGTAGGTCAAAGTCAGGTTTGAATAGGGTCGCCATTTATCTTGTCCGTAAATATCGTATTCTTCCGTGGCAAAGGTTCTTTCAGTCGGTGTTCCGGCAGGCAGAACGCTTCCGTCAATATCAAACGTAAAGTTACCCGAATATTGCGAAAACCGTCCGATCAGAGCGGTTGCCGCAGCTTGCAGTGAAGCGACATCTCCGACATTATATCCGGCATTTTCGACGGCATTGGAAATAACCGCACCCGACAGGTTGTAGAATGACGGATTGGTTACCGCCGAGTCATAGGCGTTTGCAAAATCAACCCGTTCATTGCGGATAATGCGGACGTTTCCGCCAAACTGCATCTGGTGGTTTCCTTTGATCCAGGTAAAATCATCCGTGATGTTCCAGACCGGAGTAATACGACTCAATGTTCTGGCATAGAGCACCGGCGAGAACACAAATCGAAAACTGATCGCATTGGCCGATGAATCGCCTTGCGTACTGAACGCCTGACGCGTATATCCAAGTCGGAAATTGTTGATTTTATTGGAACTGAGCGTCCATGTATGACCGATCACACCGCCGTATGGATGATCCCAGAAAGATGTTGCCGGCGTGTCCGGAAAAGCGGACGTTCCGGCCAGAGTGTCAAATTGATAATTTGCTCTGAAGAACATTTGCTGACTATCGTTT
>JBGTRS010000369.1:0-4880 GCA_041940665.1 Pyrinomonadaceae bacterium
TGGCCAGAAGCGTCGTCGGAATCTGCAAAAATGAAATTCCTCGTAAATAAACCGAAGCGGCAAAACCGGCTAGATCGCCGACGACTCCGCCGCCTAAGGCAACGACGGCATCGGTTCTTTTCAAGCTGTTTTCGCTGAAAAAAAGAAGCGAATTCTGTAAAGATTCAAAATTCTTGAACTCTTCGCCGTCCTCCATAAGGAAAACGCAAACCTCAAAGCCTCGTTCCAAAAGACTTTGCTTGACCTGCTCGCCGTACAGACCGTAAATTTTTGCGTTGGAAATAATTGCCAGCTTTTTGGTGTTTTCGCCGAGACAATCTTTTGCCCACAAACCGCAGTTTTTTAACAAAGTATTGCCGATCCGCACCTGATAGGCGTGTGAACGGCTTTTGAGATTTATCGAAACTTTTTTTGTTTCCATAAAAAATAAGGATAAAGAAAAAGCCGTAAGTTTTGAGTTGGCTTACGACTTTGATCTTTTTTTGTTTGAGTTAGAGCAGGTGAAGCAACGTGGAAGTGTGCCGCACCTGCCAATCCGTGGTAACTGTCCTCACCCCAGCTACCACCAGAGACATAGAATTTATCTAATGTCTCAGTTGTCTTTAAATATACATCTTGTAGCCGAACTTAGCAAGCAATGTTGTGAAAAATGTAGTGTTTTAATGCAGTTTTTTCAGATAATCGGCTTGGATTTCCAGTTTTATATCGGGAAACGATTCCCGGATGGCCGAACGCATTTTCTCGCGTGCCGGAAGATCCGGCACAACCCGGAAAGCATTTTCCCTCTGTTCGGCAGATCGCCATTGGGCATACGCATAAAAAAGCCCGTCGTCACCGCGATGCAGACGCGAACCGAGAGAGTCGAAATTCTTTACATAATAGTCAGTAACTTCCGACCAGGCTTCGATAAATTGCTGTTCCAGCTCCGGCTTTATCCTCCAGCGATACATAACTATAAACATACTTGTTTTACCCCAGGATTTTTTTGATGACATCCGCCAAACGGTTTGCCTGTTCTTCGATCTCCGTCTGGTCATTTCCTTCGATCATAACTCTCGCCAGGTTTTCCGTCCCCGAATAACGCAGTAAAAGCCGGCCCGTTTCGCCGAGTTCGTTTTCGATCTCGCTAGCCGCCGCCGTTATCTCCGGAACTTCTTCAAAGGGACGTTTTTCCCTGACGCGAACATTGACCAAAATCTGCGGAAATTGTCTGAAACCGTTTTTCATTTCCGCAAGTGTCACGGAATTTTTCCGCAAGGCTTCAAGCACAAACAGAGCCGTCTGCATACCGTCGCCGACCAGCGAATGATGCGGAAAAATTATATGTCCGGATTGTTCGCCGCCGACCGATGAATTTGTTTTTAACAATTCTTCCAGAACATATTTATCGCCGACGGCGGTTCTCAGGAGTTTGATGTTTTTGGAATTTAGAGCCAATTCCAGACCGATGTTGCTCATCACGGTGGCGACGACCGTTGACTTATTTAATTTGCCCTGCTCCTGCAGGTGCTGAGCCATAATCCAAAGCGTCGCATCGCCGTCAACCAACTCGCCCCGTTCGTCAACAAAAAGCGACCGGTCGGCATCGCCGTCAAAGGCCACGCCGAAGTCGGCTTTTTCTGCGATGACCCTGGCCTGTAGTTTTTCAAGATGCAGAGAACCGCAATCGCGATTGATGTTTTGTCCGTCGGGCTGATTATTGATTGCAATCACATCTGCACCAAAATTTTCAAACAGACGCGGGGCGAGTTCGGAAGCCGCTCCGTTGGCACAATCCACGACCATTTTCAGATTTGTGAGCGTAAGCCCTTTAAATTCTTCCGTCAGATGTTCGAGATAAATTTTTTGATATTCCGATTCTTTTGCATCGTCAACCGAAAAATCATTTTCAGATTCCGGAAAGTTTTCACCGCCGGCAATATCATTTTCGATCAATTTTTCGGATTCTCCGTCGAGTTTTTTGCCGTCCGGTAAGAAAACCTTTATGCCGTTGTCTTCAAACGGATTATGCGAGGCACTGATGACAACTCCGGCATCGAAATCGTGAGCTTTGGTCAAATAGGCAACGCCGGGCGTCGTGATAACTCCGGCAGATTCGCATCTTGCACCTGCGGAAACCGCTCCCAGGCAAAATGCCTTTTCGATCCAATTACCCGACTCGCGAGTGTCCTTTCCCGTAATGATCTTCGGGGACGTTCCGCCGTTTTTTTCTTTGAAGTTTTTCGTCAAGGATTTTCCGATTATTTTTATCGTGTTTTCATCGAGCGGAAACTCTCCGGCTCTGCCGCGAATTCCGTCCGTTCCAAAAAGCTTTTTCATAGATTGATTTATATTTAAGATTTTTATAGTTTTAATAATTAAGGATTTATTTACTTATATCGCAAGAAATATCTTGACGACAAACGAAAAATATTCATAATAAAAACTTGTGGCCTGTATAATTTTTCTAAATACAAGCTGACAACCTTTTTATATTGTAAAGAATCCCTATAATCAAGCGAATAAATTAATTCGCCGGATAAGAAAGAAGTTCTTTCCCCGTGAAAGTTCACTCCAAAACCAGAAAAACTGACTCTTCCTAAGAAGTAATAATTATGAGAACCAAAATTTTATTTGCCCTAATAATTAGCGTTTTTATGTCAATGACGGCTTTCGGCCAAACGGCCGAACCGACACCAACCCCGAAACGCAGCCGCGTAATCGTAACCGATAAAACGAACGTTACTGCAACACCGACACCGCGAAAAGTGATCATCGTCGGCAATGATTCAAAACCGCAAACAACGCCGACACCTTTGGCAACTGTTCCGAAGAACGATGCAAATCAAACCGAACCGACTCCGAGCAGTATGAAATTCGGTCAGATAAAAAGCAAACTGGACGAAGCCAAACGCCAGATGCGTGTAAAACCGCTTCGTATTTCGATGAATGACACCGAACAAACTCACGAAATCGTCCGCATCGCTTTTTATGACGCTCAAAAAGACGAACTCGATTACGTCGTCATCAGAAAAACTGATTTCCTCAATAATAAATACGAAACGATCGCCCGGAGCGAAGGCGGTCAACCGCTCAGAATTCAAACGATTCGCGGCAACGGAGTGAATACGCCGGTAATTATCTATGATGCCTATAATCGGGCGTTGCTTCCGTTGGTCGTCCAATACCCGATCGAAAAATACGGAAAATTCGTCGAGATGGCCTATTATGTTTCGACGCATCCCGGACTCGTTACGCCGCAAACCGTCAACGCCGGAAAACTCTATGTCCGGAATGTTCTGGATTCAGCCCGCAACGTCTTACGCCAGAAAGGAATTATCATTCAGCCGAAAGTCGTGGACATTGCCGAAAGACTGGCTCTCGTCGAGCATGTTGACCATTATCGCTTCCGCACCGAATATCATCCGAAGATTTATAACGATGTCTATATGCTCTATGCTTTGAATCAGGGGCAGACCTACCGCTATTCAGTCAGCAGTGCCGGTGCGGGCGGAATGATTCAGATGATCCCCTCAACCTATCGGATGATCCGCTCGCGTTATTTTTCGGTCGGTTTGATGCCGGACTTTGTCGAAGGAATGAGAAATCATCAAAACGCCGCTCAGGCGATGCTTCTCTATATGCAGATGACCTGGAACGATCTGGTTTCCAACGATACGATCTTCAACGCCATGCAGGACGGAATCGCGACGCAGGAACAATTGATGGCGGCCGGTTACAATTCAAACCCGGCGAGATTAAAGATTTACATTCGCCGCGGCGGAGCCAACTGGACGAAACTGATTCCGCGGGAAACTCAGATGTATCTGAGAATCTATGAGTCGGTCGAACGCTTCGTACCGTTGAAAGCGAGAGTCGAATAAAAAGCGGAGTGCGGGCATCCTTGCCCGCATTTTTATTTTTCAGCCAATCTGTTTTGAATATCTCTAAATTCCTTTTCGACCAAACTTTCTCCCGCAAAAAATTCATCATTCGTAATTTCCAAAACCGCAAATTCCGGCAGTTTGAAATTCATTTGCTCAGCTTTCGTTTCAAAATAAACCTTGGCGATATTTAATCCCCAAAGCCTTCCCAAATAAATATCAATCTCAAACCCTATCCCCTTCAAATCGTAAAAATAGCGGTTTTTGCGGATTTCCCGGCCCTCGAAAATTTTGAAGGTTTCGTATTCCGCTTCATTCAAAACAAACCGCGAAATTTTCACCCTTTCAAAATTTCCTTCTGAACAAGGAAAAATCTGCTCCAGACTCCAAGTCCATCGCTTTGTTTCGGGCATACGCACCTTCCGCAATCTGATTCTGGTGCCTTCGATATAATTATCAAAAATCTGTAAGTGCTTGTCCGCCGGCGTCAAAGGTTCGGGTAAAGCTTCGATCAAAAACGCTTTTTGCCGGATGGTTTTATATATGTTTTCGTCGTTCATATCCTTGTCTTTTCGTCAAAAAACTTTATACTCTTTTATTTTCAAAACGAAAAAGCAATTTTAAGGAGAATCTATGCGTTTTCAAAATCTACTTTTTATTTTAATCATCTCGGTAACTTTCGCGGGCTGTTCTTCGTGCGAAGAAGCCCCGAAAAATACTAATGAAACGAATGGAACAAATATCAACCGGCCTGTCAATACAAATACAAATGTAAATTCAAATCTCAATGCCAACGGAAATAATCAAAACGGCGGAAATCTGAATGATTTAACAACTGTCGAAAAGCCGACGGAAACGGTTGAGGCCGTGACCTTGAAACCGCTCGTCACGGCGTTTTGCGATGCGATGAATAAAAAGGACGAAGCGGGCTTGCGAAAACTCTATTCCCAAGCCACACTCGCCCGTTTGCTGGCAAAAATGCAAGCGGAAGGCGAGACTTCGCTGGTCAATTATTTA
>JBGTRS010000370.1:0-209 GCA_041940665.1 Pyrinomonadaceae bacterium
ACGTGGAGGTCTCGGTCAGAAACGGAAATAAAAATGCTTTGATCACGATTCAAGATCACGGCGAAGGCGTTCCCGATTCGGATCTGCAAAAACTTTTCAAACCTTTTTATCGTGTTCAGGAATCGAGAGACCGGAAAACCGGCGGGATCGGTTTGGGGTTGGCGATCGCCGAACGGGCGGTCAGTAATCACAACGGCCGGATCGCCGCC
>JBGTRS010000370.1:219-4872 GCA_041940665.1 Pyrinomonadaceae bacterium
ACTGCCGGTTTTGCAGAATTAGATTTCTTCGACCAAAAAAAGTAAAACCTTTTCGCTGACCGGCTTCGGGATATGTTTTTCCCGTTCGCCGGCTTTTATAAACAGAGCATCGCCGGCGGAGTAATTTATGATCTCACTGCCGAAATCAATTTCCAGTTCGCCTTCAACCACATAACCGATATGACCCGTCACGCACCAATCGGGATGAACGAGTCCGCGGGAAATTTCGAGAAACCGGAACCGTTTGCCGTCCGTTTCAAAATTTTTTGTCCTTAACCCGTCCGCTTTTTCTTCCCAATCGATACGGGAAAAATCTATTCTTCTTTCAGACATAAGGTTTTACGCATTTTTCCGGGCGTTGATAAACGAGCGAACACTCAAGATTATAAAGACCAGACAGGTCACAGCCATGGCGATCTGCGAAAGATAGGCCGCTGAAAGCGTTATTTCGCTCATTTTTGAAAACAAGCGTCCGGCAGAAGCCAAAAAGCCCAATAATGCAACCAATACAGCCGCGTGCATCAGATGCTTCCGCAAATTTTCTTTGGCCTTGGCAAAATATCCGAGTGCTAAAATGACGATCCCGAACGCCGCCGGGATCAACGCCGTCAAACTCGCGTATTCCGACATAAAAAATCCGTAAGCATAACCGATGATCCCGATCAAAATTAAGATTCGTCCAAAATTTATCGCTATCGAAGGCATAAAATTTTCACCTCAAAATAATTTTTATGATTACAAATTATCAGATATTTGCGGTTTAGCTAAATCGCGAAAATATAAAAAAGCCGAATCTTGGAAGAAACGGCTGTTAATAAATGTTTTCTGAATATAAAAATTATCCGATCTCGATTTCGACGATCAGTAAAACCTGCGAACGCATTTCGACCGAACCCGCTTGGATCGGAGTTTTGAAATCCATTTCCGAATTTGCCGAAGCGTTTGTGTTGCCGAAATAAGCAGAGTCAAATTCGGGCAGATCCGGAACGCCGCCTTCGCGTGTTTCGACGACCCGGACGACCCGTCCGTTCAAAGATTTGGCGATCGCTTCGGCTTTGGCCATCGCCTGTTTTGTCGCCAGAGCCAAAGCACCGCCCTGCGTCGGAGAAGATTCGCCGATCACGAAAGAAACTCCTTCGACACTGTTAGCTCCGGCTTTTGTCGCCGCATCAATTACGCTTCCGACCTTTTTTAGATCGTTTATATAGATCGAAACCGTGTTTTTCACTTCGTAACCGATGATCTTCGGCATCCGGTCGGAACTGTAATCTTCTTCCGGTTCGAGATTATATGCGTCCGTCTTAAACTCGATTTTGGCATCCGCTACGGCCGTTTCGACCGCTTTTTTGACGGCTTCGCTTTTTTTGGCATTTTCCGTCTGGGCTTTAAGAGCTTCCTTATTTTGGGTGACGACGGAAAACGTAATAACGGCCGTGTCGGGAGAAAGTTTTGCCTTGGCATCGCCGAGCACGGCGACACGGGTCAATTTGTTGGAACTGGGAAAATAAAACCACAAAAGTCCGGCAAATAAAACCAAAGCAACGGAAAGTAAGACCACTTTCGCAAAATTACTTTTCATAGAAATTTCCTCCGTTTCTAAAATTTAGTTGAGAACGATTGCGGCGGAAATTTCTTGCAATTTTATTTTCTTAATTCATCGAGCATCATTTGTATTTTTTGCTTTAATTCTTTGGTAATTACTTCGTAGTTTGCTTCATCTTTGATTTCTGGGTCAACAAATTCCTTCGGATAAAAAGGCTCGCCGAATTGGATTTTGACCTTTGCAAATCTGATCTTTCTTGATTTTCTTGCCCAGACCTTATGCACGCCGTCAAGAGCGACGGGAATGATCGGCAAGTCCAATTCGGTTGAAAGGATCGCCGCCCCTTTTTTGAACGGATGAAGTTTTCCGTCAAAAGCTCGTTCGCCTTCCGGGTAGATATTTAAGATTTTGCCGTTTTTTAATCCGCTTGCTCCGGCTTTCATCGCTTTGAGAAGCTGTGTATCGGCATCGATCGGGACGATGTTTAAAAGTTTGGCGAGTTGCTTTGTAACGAAACCTTGAAAATACTCGCTTGCTCCGACGTGAAATGTGTTTTTCAAAACCGGATACGGATAAACCGAGCAGACGATAAAAGGATCAATAAAACTCTGATGATTCGGGCATATCAAGAACGGCTTTTCGAGATTTTTCAGGTTTTCTGTGCCGGAAACCTCGAGCCGCAGAAAAATTTTGCTGAAAAGATAGACGCATTTCAGGAAAATAAAAGCCGTTAAAGTAAAGAGCGGTTTATTGCGGAGAACACTTTTAACTTCCGGCATTTCATCTTTTGTTTCTTTGATGATCTTATCCCAATTGAATTCTTTAGTAATTTCTCCGGCAAAATTTTCTGAGTCAGCGGTTTTTTGCGTCAAGCGGATCAGTTCGCCGACGGTAAAAGCTTTGGTCGCTTCTTCAGTTTCAAATTCAAACTCAAAGGCTTGTTCAAGATTGGCGAGAATTTCCGCCCGTGCCAGGGAATCGAGCCGCAGGTCAATTTCAAGATTCATTTCCGGATGAATCGTTTCGATCTCATTTTTTTGTTGTTTGACGGCTGAGATCAAGGCTTTTCCGGCGTTTGTCGAAAGAAGGGAATTATCTTGATCGGTTAAATTCCAGATTTTCGAATCTTTTAATTTTGCTTCATTCAAACCCTTGGCTTCGATCTCTTTTTGCAGTTCAAACCGTTTTATCTTGCGGGTTGCCGTTCGCGGAATCGGTTCGGAACGAACGATGTAATCGCGGACTCTCTGATATTCGGGCAGTTCGCGTCCGAGGTTGTCGAGTTCAAACCGGATCAACTCCTTTGAATTGGCGATTTTATTTATCCGCAGATATTCAAAATCAGGTACGACGACCGCCGCCAGTTTTTCCGCTCCTTTGCGGTTGGCTTCCTTGTCTTCAACTCCGAGAACGCAGATTTCTTCAACCAGAGGAGATTTTAAGTAATGGACTTCCAAATCTTCGGGATGAACATTTTTGCCCGACGGCAGAACTATGACATCTTTGGCACGTCCGACGATGTATAAATGCCCGTCTTTGTCAAACTTTCCGAGGTCGCCGCTTCGAAACCAACCGTCTTCGGTAAAGGCTTCTTCGGTTGCTTCCGGATTTTTGTAATAACCCGAAAAAACCATCGCACCGCGAATCAAGACTTCGCCGACTCCGTCATCGTTCGGCTTATCAATTTTGACTTCACAGCCAAGCATCGGTTTTCCGACCGAACCGACGCGGTTGTCATCCGGGTAGGTCGCCGTCGCCGCACCGCTGGTTTCCGTCAAACCGTAACCCTGGATGATCGTAAACCCGAGCCGGTGAAAATCAATCGCCACATCTTCATCGAACCGCGAACCGGCTGAAATTGCCAGCCGCAGATTTCCGCCGAATGAATCATGAACTTTTTTGAAAAAGATTCCGCCCAAATTTATGTTCAGATAATCGCGAGTGAAACCGTTTGTGCGGAGCATGGCGGAGAACAGAATCTGCACGAACTTCGGTTTGAGGCGAACTGCATCGAAGATTTTTTTGTGAAACAGATACCAGAGACGCGGAACACTGGCGAGAATCGTCATTTTGCTTTCATTCATCGCCGAGGACAATTCTTCGGGCGTCAATTCTTTTAGGTAAAAAACTTCCGAGCCTTTCGTCGAAGCCAGCCAGAGATTGGCGATTTGCAAGTAAGCGTGAAAAAGCGGCAGAAGACTCAGGATCTTTTCCGTTTCATCAATCACCAGAACCTTATCAATCGCATCCAGTTCGGCACAGATGTTTCCGTGCGTTAAGGGAACGCCTTTCGGTTTGCCGGTCGTGCCGGATGTGTATATCAAAAGGGCCTTGTCATCCAACGTGGCCGGAGTTTCCTGATCGGCAAAATCTTCGGGAAATTCCGTTTGCGACCAATCTTCAAATTTTTGAAAACCTTTGTTCGGGTTTTCATTCCGCCAGACGACGGCCGGAATATGCCGCCCGAGTTTCTCCTGGATCTCCTGAAATTTTTCCGTGACGTGATGCGAGAGAAAGGCGATCTTGGTTTTCGAATCTTCGAGAAAGTTCGTGATCGTTTCGATCTCGCCGTTCGGGTCGATCGGAACGCAGACCGCTCCGGCGTAAAGCGTGCCAAGATACGAGATCGCCCAGCACGGATGATTTTCGCCGATGACCGCCACGCGGTCGCCGACCCGGACGTTTTCCTGAATCAAACGATAAGCGACGCTTCTGATCTGTTCCAAAAAATCTTTGTATGAATATGTTTCCGATTCAACCCCGACCACACGCATTGCCGTCCTCTGCGAATGGGTTTCGCAGGATTCGATCAATCTCTGGCAGAATGTTTTGGTCATAAAAAACGGAAATAAACCACAGATTAACACAGATACACACAGATTTATTGATTATCAGATTTTATATCAGTGTTAATCTGTGTCCATCTGTAAATCAAAAAAATTGTTTCGGCACACGCATTTTCAAAGCCTTCGGCAGAATCTCGAAAGTCGCCGGAAGTTTTCCGGGCAATTCGCCGTCGGTTTCGATCTTGATAATTTCCTCTTTGTTGGCGGGGGTAACTTCGATCTTTTTGGCCAAAGAACTTTTGACTTCCGGCAATTCCAGATGCG
>JBGTRS010000371.1:0-4864 GCA_041940665.1 Pyrinomonadaceae bacterium
CCGGGCCAGCTGGATGACGTGAGCCTGGAAGAATTTCTGCGTTCAGTCAATCGGGTCAAGCCGACCTTCATTCGGGTCGAAGCAGATGAGCTGACGGCGATATTCGGCGATGAATACAAAAAATATGCGAGCGAAGTTTCGATGTTTTTCCCGTGGTTTTCAAATTATAAATCCGACGGAAAAAAGTTTGAAAAACAGCTCTATATGCGTTACCGTGAATATCAGGCAAGTTTGGGATTTTTAGCCGTCTCAGCGGTTTTGGTCATCAAGGCTTATTTTTTCTAGAAATCTATGAACAAAAAACTTTTCCTTTCAATTTTTTTGCTTTTGTTTGTTTGTGTTTCGTCTAATTTTGCACAGACAAACGGACAGAAAACAAACGGACAGAAAAATCCTTACATCGAGGGCGAATCTCTGACCTTTGAAGGAAAGTATAAAAAATTCGGTTTTGCGTTCAGCATCGCCGAAATGAACTTTACCGTTTCAAAACTTCCCGAAACGGAAAATTATTTTGTCAGATCCGAAGCCCGTTCCAAAGGGACGCTCACCAAACTTTTCAACTTCGATTTTTATCAGCGTTACGAATCAACGGTTGACGGCGGAGGTCTGCAGATTTTAAAAACCGTCAAACGCGACGAACAGGGCGACCGCATCCGCGACGGCGAGGCCGATTTTAATTATCAAAACAGAAAGGTAACATACGTCGAAACCGACCCGAACGATCCGGCACGTCCGCCGCGTCGCGTTGCTTCGACGATCGAAACCAACACGCAGGACATCGTTTCAGCCGTCTATATGCTTCGCGGAAAAGATCTGGCGGTCGGCAAAACATTTGTTTTCAAGGTTAGCGATTCGGGCTTGGTTTATGAAATTCCCGTCCGCATTACAGCCCGCGAACGCAAAAAAAGTATCCTTGGCAAAAAATGGTGCTGGAAGGTCGAAGCGGATGTTTTCGGCGACGGCCGCATCATCGAACAGGAAGGAAGTTTTACATTCTGGATGACCGATGACGAATCGCGGATTCCGGTACGGGCCGAACTCGAAACCAAACTCGGCGACGTCCGCATCAAGCTGAAAAAGATTCAGACCAAGGACGTCAACCTCGAAGACGACGGAAAAGATGATGACGAAGAAGATGATAATTGAGATTTTATAAATTCAGCGAATTTTCCGGAAATGCCGTTTGACTCGAAAAGACGGCATTTTTTATTTTTCCAAAAAAAACTTGCTAATTTGTGAAAAATTTCTCATAATCCCTCTTTGAATCTAATTTTATATTTATATTGTTATTATCAGAGTATTTTTTATGAGCAAGAAAGATAAAAAGAATTTGGAAGAAAATTTAACGGAAGAGCAAACCGAAGAATTATCGGATGGGCAGGAAGAATCCGCCAAAGAACTCACATTTGAAGCGGCCAATGCCGTCACGGTTTCGTCGGCGGAAGCCGTTCCCGATAACGAATATATTGACAATTGGGTGATTACCGACGATATGGACGAAATTCTTGAACCCGATGAAGCTGAGGAAGAAGACGAAGAAGTTGAAAGATCGCCGGAGTTCAAGATTTTAGCCGAACCGAAATTGCCCGAATTGCCGAAAGAAAACCGGGCGAGATTGCAGATGCAGTCGCCGACGAGACTCTATTTTTACTGGTCGGTCAAAAACAATCCGTTTCAAACTTTGAACAAAGCCTTCGGCGGAAACACGGGAAGTTATACGCTTGTGACAAAATTGGTCAACAAAACACGCGGCACGGAAGAACTCTACCGCGTCGAGCCGGAAGGAAATTGGTGGTTTAATGTCGAATCGGATTCGGATTATCGGGCTGAGATCGGTTTTTATGCACCGAACCGCCCGTATTTCCGTATAATGTTTTCCAACGAGATCAGAACGCCGCGTCGGAATCCCTCGTGGCGGACCGATTATACGCCGAGTTTTAATGTTTCGGCTTACGAATTTGCGGAAGTTTTGGACGTTGCCGGTTACCGCCGCGATGCGTTCGATGTAGCGATTGCGGGCGATGACGAAAGAGCGGCGAACGACGCGACGCAGAAGTCTTTTTCAAGACTCGTCGGCGATAGAACGGCGGATTTTGAAAAAGAAAACAGCGACGAACTGCGGTTCGCTCTGCTTGCTCTGGCTTCCGGTTATTCATTGGAAGATATCCGCGGCGAGATCAGCGAAAGCCTTTTTGCCAAACTTTCCGCCGAGATCGAAAGATTGAATGCGGAAGAAGTTCTCGCGGCATTGAAGGAAAATTTCGATATTTTAACGGACGAATTCTTCGAGGAAGAAGAGATCGGCGAAGCCGTCGTTGGTGCAAGTCTGGTCAATTTCCCGCGACGCATCAAAAAACGAAGTGTGCCGAAAACGCTTCTGCCGAAGGTTTCGGAAGAAGATAAAAGATCTCTGAGATTTTCACCCGTCGGTGCTTCGGAAAATTTAATAAGTTCAGGGAATTTTCAAGGATAAAAGACGGTAAAATAGAACGCGGATGAACGCGGGTTGGACGGATTGACGCGGATTTTTTTATTAGTCTGTGAAAATCCATTAAATCCGTGTGCATCCGTGTTCCATTTCTTTTATTATTCTAATCTATGCCGATTGGATATTTCAGCCTGATCTTACACGCACATCTGCCGTTTGTGCGTCATCCCGAATACCCCGAATTTCTTGAAGAAGACTGGTTTTATGAAGCTGTGACGGAAGTTTATATTCCGCTCATCCATATCTTTGAAAGGCTTCACGAAGCGGGAACGAACACGCGTCTGGCGATGAACATATCGCCGCCGCTCTGCGAAATGCTGGCGGACGATCTTTTGCAGGAACGCTACACGCGGCATCTGGAAAACTTGATCGAACTAGCCCGCAAGGAATTCGAGCGGGTCAAACGCGAAGACGCTGATTTTTACGATGTCGTCGAGATGTATGTCAAAACACTCGAAAAATCGCTGGATGTCTGGAACAATAAATACAAACGCAATCTCATCAACGCCTTCCGCGAACTGCAGGACAAAGGCGTTCTGGAAATAATCACCTGCGGAGCGACGCACGGATTTTTGCCTTTAATTTCAACCTACGAATCCCGCAAAGCCCAGGTGCAGGTGGCCGTACAGAATTACCGGAAACATTTCGGTCGTCAACCGCGTGGAATCTGGTTGCCCGAATGTGCTTATGAAGAGGGCGTTGAAGACTTGCTGAAAGAAGCCGGAATCGAATACTTCATCGCCGATTCCCACGCGATTCTCTACGGCGAACCGCGTCCGCGTTACGGCGTTCACGCTCCCGTCCGCTGTCCGAACGGCGTGGCGGTTTTTGCCAGAGATGTCGAAACCTCGCAGCAGGTCTGGAGTGCCGAGGTCGGTTATCCCGGCAATCCCGTCTATCGCGAATTTTACCGCGATGTCGGTTGGGATCTGCCGCTTGATTACCTGAAACCGCATCTGCATGCGGACGGCAACCGGCGGCATTTGGGTTTGAAATACTACGCCATCACAGGCCGGCAAACGCCGCAAAACCAGAAACTCGCCTATCGTCCGAAACTTGCCCGCGAACAGGCGGCCAATGACGCTTCGGATTTTCTGCACAAACGCATCGAACAGGCAAAAAAATTGCGGAACACCTACGGCGGTCATCCGCCTCTGGTCGTTTCGCCCTACGATGCTGAACTCTACGGGCATTGGTGGTTTGAAGGCCCTTCGTTCATAGATTTTCTGTTCCGTAAATTTCATTACGATCAAAATGAGGTGGAAGCCGTCACGCCGGGCGATTTTCTCGATTCAAACATTCCGATCCAGATTCAACAGCCGTCCGCTTCGAGTTGGGGTGAGAACGGTTACTATAAAGTTTGGCTCAATGAAGGAACTTCCTGGATGTATAGTTACGCCCACGATACCGAACGCAAAATGACCGCTTTGGCAAATCATTTTCATCATCCGAACGCACTCGAATACCGGGCTTTAAATCAATGTGCGAGAGAACTGCTTCTGGCTCAATCAAGCGACTGGGCATTCCAGATCTATCAAGGCACCACGGTCGAATACTCCTCAAGACGTTTCCGTTCGCATATTCACCGCTTTAATTTATTGGCGGACGCTTTGGACAAATACGAAGTCAACGAGGCTTTACTATATGAAATCGAAAGCCGTGACACGATCTTTCAAGAAATTGATTATAAAATTTATCGGAGTTAAGAAATTATGGAAAAGAAAACTTCCACTGAAAGTAAAGATGAATTTGCGAAAGAATATAATAAACGTAAATCTCTATTTGAAGAACTACGAAAAGAAGCAATCCATACGCTTGAAAAGCAACTAAAAAAAGCTGAAATCAAAATTCATTCAATTCCTTCTCGAATAAAAGATGTAGATTCATGTTTAGGTAAAATTGAGCGTTTTGAAATCAAAACACCTTTTGAGGAAATTCAAGATTTTGTCGGGTTGCGGGTAATTTGTCTTTTCCTCTCTGATATTCCAAAAATAGGTGAAGTTATTAAAAAAAGTTTTGATGTAATCAAATTTGACGGAAAAATCGAGAGTAATAGGCGTTCATCTTTTGGTTATATGTCCGACCATTACATTGTTAAATTTGGTAAAAGAGTAAAAGGCGATAGATACGATGATGTAAAGGAAATACCTTTTGAAATCCAAGTTCGCACAATTACAATGGATTCTTGGGCAAATATATCTCATTATCTCGATTATAAAACAGACAAAGATATTCCCGAAGAATTAAAACGTGATTTTTATGCTTTGAGCGGAATGTTTTATGTTGCTGATAAACATTTTCAGTTATTTTTTGAGCAACGTCACGAGAAACAAGAAGAAATTGCTGAAACTTTTGAAAAAGGTAACAAAGAAGAAA
>JBGTRS010000372.1:0-2586 GCA_041940665.1 Pyrinomonadaceae bacterium
TAAAGAAAACCCCAAAGCCTATATTTTCGCGGAATTGGGAGTTGCAAATGATGCGGAAATAAAAGCGAAAATGGAAGAATTTGTTGAGGAATTGTTAAATGCCAATCCTTCCACAGGTTATATAATCAATTACGGTTCGAAAAAAGAGATTACACAGCGTGAAAGACAGTTTAGAAATCATTTTAATCTCAGAGAGTTCGAACTATCGAGAATCGTATTTATGGATGGCGGCAGAGAAAAAGAAATCCGCACAAGATTTTGGCGAATTCCCGCCGGAGCGGATGCTTCGACAATTGATTAACGGGATGAAAAAATTGGAAATGCATTCTAGTAATTCTGAGATAGATTTTTTGAGACAGTCTTAAAAGTTCTTAAAATCGCTGAAAGCGATAAAGATAATAGCGTAGGGTGAAACCCTACGACCAATTGAAAGAAGAATCCGACGCTGAAAGTGTCGAACATCAAACATTGTTTGTTCGACACTTTCAGCGTCGGTTCGTTTTTTTTAATCAAACGTAGGGTGCCGCTCGTTTCACTCGCTTTACCCTACGCTATTATCTTATGTCCCCGTTGGGGACTTTAAGAATTTTTTTAATTTGAAGCTCCCGGTTTTCCGTCAAAATTTGCCAGCAGAATAACGATGCTGTCAATGGTTGAAGTTCGCAGACGCGAATCGGGAATGTTGTTTGTCAGGACGGAAAACGCGAATCTTTCGCCGGATTTTGAAGTCACATAGCCCGATAGAGCGGAAACCTGATCGAGCGTTCCGGTTTTTCCGCGAACGTTATTTTCCGCACTCGTTCCGCTAAAACGTCTCCGCAAAGTTCCGTCAACTCCGCCGATGGTCAGAACGTTTTTCCAGACGGCCGAATTGCGACTCGCGTCCATATATTTATAGAGCATCGCCGAGGAATTCGGCGTGATGAGATTATGCCTTGAAAGACCGCTCGCATCGTATTGCACGACGCTGTCGGTCGGAACTCCGGCTTTTTGGAGAAGTTCCTGCACGATATCAATTCCTTTTTGTTCGGAAGTTTTGGCGGAATTGGAATTCGCTCCGCCTCCGGCGACTTCGCCCAATGCCCGCAAGATCAGTTCGGTGTAGAGATTCTGACTCGGCTTCATCGTTTTGGCGGCGATGATGCTCAGAGGCGGCGATTGCAGATTGGTGATCTCCGTGTAGCTTTCGACGGGAAGTTTGATGCCGCTCCGTTCATTAAGATTAAAAGCCCGTGTGTTCCCGCGAACCGTTACGCCCTTTAATTGCAGACGTTGTTTTAAGAGTTCAACAAAAAGTTCCGCCGGACGCGATACGGTGATCGAGCCCGAAAAACCGCTGTCATTTTCGGACATCGTTCCCGAAATTTCGAGAACGTTTTGCCCCAAAAGTTTCGTCACCTTGATTTCCCGTTTCGTTCCTCTTGCGGAAGTCTGTGAATTGTTGATGATCTTAAAAAGTTGGTTGTTCGGCAAGACCTGCACATTTAACGGCGTGCCGACCGTTGTCGGAAAAATTTTCAGATCAACCGCGTTATCATTTATCGTCAGAGAAGAGATTTCCGCCCCGTAATACCATTGCAGATCGTCCCATTCCCAACCGAACGGAATCGGCTCGGTCTTAAAATAAGTTTCGTCCCCGATAATGCTTCCCGTTATTTCCTTAACGCCTGCTTGCACGATTTTGTCGGCCAGTGTGTCAATCCCTTGATAATAATCGCCACCGGAAAAAGCTGTCGAAATCGAAGGATCACCGCGGCCGTAAATTATCAGATCGCCGTTGATGACGCCGTTTGCGTCCGCCGCCGAATTGGCATAGACGCTGGTGACAAAACGAAAATTCGGTCCGAGTTTGTCGAGTGCCGCCGCGACCGTGTAGCTTTTCATATTCGAGGCGGGCATAAAATAATTTTCGGCGTTGCGTTCATAGAGGGTCTGCCCGGAATCGAGCGAGATGATCTTCACGCCGACCTGTCCGCGTCGAAGTTGCGGATTGGCCAGCGTCATCGCAATACGTGATTGAAGATAGGAAACCGTTTGTGTTACGGGTGTCGGTGTGATTTGCGGTGTCGGCGTGGCGGTCGGAGTTATCGTCGGTTCGGTGACGATAACTCTTTTTCGCGGGCTGGTTTGTGCCGAAAGATCAGCGGTTGAAACAATTGCAAAAAATGCCAAAACAAAAACAACGGACAATTTTGTTCGAATGAATTCTTTTCTCATTGATTTTTATCTTACGGGAAAGTTTTTCAAATTAAAAAGTGAAAAGTGAAAAGTGAAAAGTTTGCGGATAAAAGACGAGGTTTATTTGATTTTTGAAAGAGAGTTTAAGAAACGGAAGAGATTAGTTGTATTTAAAGGAGTAGAAAATTTTTGTTTATTTTAGAGAAAGTAAAAACTGCACATAATATGACAGCAGTTTTTACTTTTCACTTGCTCTATTTTTTGCCGATGATCGCATCAATGTCGCTTTGCGGAATGTTCAGATCAATGAAAATCTCATCGGTTTGACGGGTGATTTCCATATTGGCCAGTGTTTTGCCGTAAATCTTTTTGTCGTCGCCCTTCATTCCTTTTAACAATCTCGAAAAG
>JBGTRS010000372.1:2596-4860 GCA_041940665.1 Pyrinomonadaceae bacterium
ATTGCTTGTAGATTCGATTCAAGACTTTCGGCTTGTTCGACTTGCCGGGTTTTTGCCGCGACCGAAAAATATGTGTTGCCGTCGCCGACATCCATCGAGCCTTGAATTTGCCGGATGGCGTCCAGGTCTCTGCCGAGTTCGTCATTATCGAGCGGCAAAAATTGTGATAAACCGGCCGAAGTTTTGGCACCGACATTGATGATCGAATTCGGTTTTCGATTGAGCAAACCGAGCACATCGTTACTGATGCGGGCAGAATTTCCGACCGTTTCACGCACCCGCGAAGGCATTCCGAAAGCGATCGTGTTGCTGTCATAGGCGGTCATCGCAACTTCCTTAGTGAGACTTTTTGACATTTTTTCCATCATTTTGTCGAACATCGAATTTCCGCCTTTGATTTTATCCTTATTCTGTTCGATCACTTCTTTCGGCGAGAAAATGTAAATAGTGCGTTCACCGACTTTTTCGGTTTTATACTTTCCGTTGGATGCGAGTTTGGCGACCGAAACGAGTGTGTTTGCCGTCACGCTGCCGCGAGCTAATATGACTGGTTCAAAATCCGTTTCCGTTTCCGAAACTCTGATGCTTTTGACACCGACGGCAACTTGCCGAAATTCTCTTAAATCCAAACCGGTTTTGTTTTTGACCATTTCGATATGACCGTTGACCTTGGCAAGCATCGGTTGATTGGCGGACAAAATTTGCGGAAGTGCCCGGTTCAAAAATCTTTCCGAATCAAGCGTCATAACCATATCGGATTCGGGCAAAAGTACCGCTAATTCGCTCGAATCTTTTTTCGTTTTGTTATCGGCGGAAACGTATCCGATCGTGCCTGCAACGAACGCAAACGCCATCAGCACTGCAAAAATCTTTCTATTCATTAAAGAAAACCTCGTATTAAATTTTTTTGATGTGCAAACTTTACTTTACTCTCATTTAACTGATGAATTAAAGAGCATTACAAGTTGGCTGTTAGTTTATAGACGGAAAAAACGGGCGATATGTTTACGGAATAAATTAAAAATGCCACACGTTTTTATCAATGATAGTTTATCTATAATTTTCTACTTTTCCACTAATAATTGACTAATTGGCAAAAGAATAGGAAAATTATAGTTGCAACCGAACATTTATTAAAGGATTCATAAATACAGATGAGTTTTAATCAGGAAACAGCGACGCAGCGGGCAAAAGAAGATTTAGCCGGGCGTCTCGGCGTTGCGGCAGGCGATATTGAAACATCTTCCGTCGAAGAAAAGGAATTTTCCGATATGTCGCTCGGGGCAACTGTCGGCGATGAAATGGCGGCTCAGATGATCTCCTACGGCTGGAGCATAAATCTGACGGCCAACGGTGAAAGTTACGAATACCGCGGCGATAAATACCAACTGCGTCTGGTTGATTTTAACGGTTCAAATCATATGGTCGAATCGTTTTAGGTAAAGCAAACAAATTTGCTTAAAGAAGTTTTTGGAGCAAAAAAGAAATGAATAAAAACAATATTTGGATACATCTCGGATTGGCCATCACCTTGATCGGAATGGCGGCAATTATCGGACAGGTCAGAACCTGGCAAAACGAATATGCCGAAAGAAAAAAGGAGAGGATCGAACGAAAAATTAAAAACCCATACGTTCATAAAAGAACCTTGACCGAAAGTGAGCCCGAAGTTTTGGTAAAATTCCGCTCGGGCGTGGATCTTTCCGAGATCAAAAAAGTTGCGGCGAAATATAATGACCGCGTCGAAGACGAGATCGAAAGCGTTGAAAATCTGGTCGCGATTGACGATTTGGATAATTTTGACGCCGAACAGGTCGCCAAAATGTACGGCTCAATGACCGATCTGGTCGAATATGCCGAACCGAATTATGAAATTAGTTTGGATCAAGATGACGCTCCTGACCGAATATATAAAGGACCTTTTTTCGAAAAAGGTGAGAATCAATTAGCATGCTGGGCATCAGCTAAAGGTATCTTCATCGCAAAACAAGCACTCCTTCGAGATACTTCCCACGCAACTTCCGATCAACACCTTAGCAGAACTTGTAAAGGGATAAGCTGCCGCTCCGACTAAATCAAAAGCACCTGTGACTTACCATTTCGCAATATTGAAACCAGTGAAGCATTAAGCGTTTAGATACGATGATATTAACGTAATGATTCATAATCAGAGGATTCAGATGTTGAGGATGATATCAACACGATATATGAAAAGCTTTAAAAAATAAAACGCACCGTACCTCCAGAAGAATGGTAATTTTTTT
>JBGTRS010000373.1:0-4857 GCA_041940665.1 Pyrinomonadaceae bacterium
TAAATTAGAATTACCACCAGCATTAATCTGAATACCACTAGCACCAGCATTAAAATCTAGTCTTCCAGCATTTAATTCTACTTCAGTTGAAGATGTATTACCTAATTTTATAGTTCTAGCACTAGCACCTGTACCAATATTAATACCACCAGTATTAGTATCATTACCAATATTAATAGCATTTGCTGAAGTAGCATTTAATGAAAATCCTGTATTTAATTCATTTGCAGGGCGGACATAAACAAATCTAAAGAAACATAACCGTTTAGAGGCGTGTCTCGGACCGCCGCAAATTTATTCCTTCAATCTGCTTTTATATTTCGGAATTTTATTAGGAAAATAATCGGTAGCTATTCCGGTTTCGCCTCGCTTCCGGCTAAGATTCCGCCGTCAATCGTCAGTTCGATGCCGGTGACATATTTTGATTCGTCCGACGCGAGATATAAAGCACCATATGCAACGTCCGAAGGTTCGCCGAAATGGCCGAGAGGAATTCCCGCTTCGACCGAACGAATCATTTGCTCCCTTTCTTCGCCTTCGCCCAAAAAGGCTTCCCACATCGGAGTCATAATCGCCGCCGGATGAATGCTGTTGCAGCGGATGTTGTAACTTTTCTCGGCACAATAGAGAGCGACGCTTTTCGTGTGATTGCGGACGGCGGCCTTACTCGAAGCATAGGCGACCGCTCCCGGAATCCCGACAATGCCGCTCCGCGAAGAGATGTTGACGATGCTTCCGCCTTTTTCCTTCATCAACTTGATGGCATATTTACAGCCGAGCATGACGCCCGTTGAATTGACCTGATGAATCTCATCCCACGAAGCGAGATCAACATTTTCGGCATCGAACGGGCCTTTGGTCTCAAGAAATCCCGTAATTCCCGCATTATTCACCAAAATATCCAGACCGCCGTATGTTTGGAAAAGATAATCCGTCGTCGCCTTCCATTCGGTTTCGTGCCGGACATCCAAATGCCGGTATTCATTTCTGTCGTCTAAATTTTCGGCAACCTGCCTGCCTTCATCATCTCTGATGTCCGTAATGATGACTGTCGCACCTTCTTCGTGAAAAAGTTCGGCGATCGCCCGACCGATTCCTCTCGCCGCACCGGTAATCAAAGCTGTTTTATTTTCCAAACGGTTCATATCATAAAAATAACCGAATTAAAATTTTTTACCAACCTGAAATGCCTGTCCATTTTCGAAGAACACCCACGAAATACAGAGAAATATAAAACAAATTTTTCCTGTATTTCGTGAGACTTTTCTTTTTTAATTTGGACGAACTCCGGCCACATTCAGACGCATTCGATACAAACCGCTTCGGGCCGTCAGATAAAGCGTTTTGCCGTCGTCATCGCCCCACGCCATATTATGTATGTGCTGAGGTGCTTTGATCGTGCCGAGATGTCGGCCGTCTTTGGAGAGAACCTGCAAACCGCCCGGGGCGGAAACGTAAACATTGCCTTCCACATCAACTTTCACGCCGTCAATCGCGTCTTCGCCTTCAAACCCGGTGAAATCAAAAAACAATTTCCCGTTTTTTAAAGTTCCGTCCTTTTCGACTTCATAGCGGTAAACGGTCTTTTTCTTTTCATCCCAATTTCCGATGTAGAGATATTTTTCGTCCGATGAAAAAGCGATCCCGTTCGGTCCCGTAAATTCTTTGGTCAGAAGTTGTAACTTGCCTTTGTAAAGCGAATAAACGCCCGAAAATGCCAGTTCCTTTCGCGGATCGTCAAAAAACTTCGGCAGACCGAACGGCGGGTCGGTAAAGAACAATGTTCCGTCAGAACGGTAAACGAGATCGTTCGGGCTGTTCAATCTTTTGCCTTCAAAGCTATCGGCGAGAACGGTTTCCGTCCCGTCTTTTTCTAATCTGACGACGCGATGATTGCCGTGCTGATTGATGACGAGATTGCCCTGTCCGTCAAGCGTCAAACCGTTCGAACCGGGCTGACCGTATTCATCGATGTCTTTGCCCGCGTAACCGCTCGGCGTTCGGAAAACAGAAAGATTTCCGTCCTTTACAGAATATTTGTAAATGATGTTCGAGTTCGGATCGCTAAATAGCAGACCGTCACCAACCCAAATCGGCCCTTCCGTGAACTTGAAACCCTCGGCGAGTTTGAAGATCTTCGGATTTGCTCCGACGATTCTTTCAAGTTCGTCGTCCTTTTTGATGATTTCGACATTGACCTCGCTCGGCGTGATCGCCCGCGGGGCGGTCTCGCCTTCGTAGAACTCAAGCCGAGCTTCACGCACCCAGATGTAATTCGTCGGCGGATTCGAGATCGGGCCGTTGATGCCGAAAACGGCAAGCTGGATTTTCTGGCCGGGCTGAACGTTTCGCCCGATGATGAGCCGATTCGGTGCGTTCCAACCCGCCACGACCGAGCCGCCCGTTTGTCCCAGAAATCTCGAAAGTTCGCCGTTTACCCAAATTTCGGCGTAATCATCGAGAGCGGTCTGAAAAACGACCGTTTTGCCTTTGGTCTCAACGCCTTCGATCTTTTCGGGGATCGTCAAATTTATCCGATACCAGTTAAACGAGATCCTTCCGTTGCCGCGGCGTTTGTTCAGGGCGTTCGGCTCAACCGTTTCCCATTTCGAATCGTCAAAATCCGCCACGCCTGCCTGCGGTGTGTAATTATAGGTTTTTGTCGGCATACCCGTCGGCTGACCGTCCGCACCCGCCGTTTTAAAATCAACTTCGACGATTTTTACATCGCTGTATCGCCAGTTTCCATCGACAAGCTGAACACCCTGATTCGTCATCAGATCAACGCTTGCCTTCGGATCGCCGTTCGGCACATCCTGAGAAAACACGGGGATTGATAAAAGAATAATAAAAACAAATACTGTAATCGATTTCATAATGAAACTCCTTTTTTATCCACAGATGAACACGGATAAACTCAAATTTCTTTTTGTATTTATCTCTGTGTCTGTCTCGCGTTTATCTGTGGATAATTTCCTTACCGAACCTTGACCACGTAATAAAGAAACGGGTTGCTCGTCTGCTTGAACCAATGCGGCGTGTTTTTCGGGACGACGATGACATCGCCTTTTTTCAAGTTGTAAGTCGTGCCGCCTTCGATCCCGGTGCCGCGGAATTCGTTTTCAGCGGTTTGTTTTGAATCTATTGATTTTCCGCCCGTGACGAAAACCGCCGTGCCTTCCAGAACGTATATGATGTCCGTGTCGGTGGCGTGAATTTCGCTCGCCCCTTCTTTTTCGCGGCGGCTGGCGTGGATCATATAGTTCGTGCCGAAATCTTCGCCGACCAGAACCGCCCCTTTGGCAAAAGCATCCGAAACGGCCCGGCTCTCAAAAAATTTGACCGGAGTCGAAGCCTCTGTATCGCCGTTCATAAAGTTCGCTCCCGCCATGGCGATCTCTTCATCCTGCTGGGCCGAAGCCGCCCCGGAAACACCGATCGCCCCGACGATCTGACCTTCGATCGTAATCGGCACACCGCCCTGCAGAGGCGTAAAATCCTGCAAAGCGACCATCGTCGTCCGGCCTTTGTTGACGATGTCTTCAAAAACCTTTGTCGGGCGTTTGAACATTACGGCGGTTTTCGCCTTGCCGATGGAAATGTTGGCACCCGCCGTAAAAGTTCCGTCCAATCTTTCTAGAGCGATCAGGCTTCCGCCGTCGTCAACCACCGCGATCACGCCGCCCGGAGCGTTATTTTTTTCGGCAAAATCTTTCGCCGCTTTGATCACCTGTCGGGCACCTTCGAGCGTCAGAGATTTTTTATCGGCCACCTGGGCGTATGAATTGACGGCAACGACCAAAAAACTCAAAGTTATAAATCCCAATTTTAATAATTGCGTTTTCATAAAATTTTTCTCCTTATAAAATTTATCCACAGATGAACACGGATGAACTCAGATGAAATCAAAAACCGTCCGTGATTATCTGTGGATAATAAAAATTACTCTTTTGTGATCGTTACTTTCAGAACGTCTTTTGTATTCGGGTAAGTAAAGCCGTCTTTAACCATTCCGACTTTGCCGTTTTCAGCCGTTCCGGTGTTGTGGGCCTTCTGACGCGGAGCCTGTTCGTCGCCGATTCCGGGAGCTTGATTGACTTCCGTTCCGGCATCCCAGAGCATCAATCGGTCGGTGATGTCGCCGGAGATCGCTTCGCCCTTAACGAAAAGATCGATCGCCGTTTCGGGGGCGTAGAAAAGATCGTTCGACTGACCGAACATCGCTATAAAATTCAGCTTCATTCCTTCCATGGCCGTAAACTCAAACTCATAGACACCGCCCGGCAAAATCGGAGCCGGAGCATCCGCACCGACCGGCATATTGAAAATTCCCATATGTAAAGAACCGACTTTCGGCAAAAGTATTTTCGACAGAACTTCCGGATTGCCGTCTTCGGCCTGAGCTTCAAGTCCGGCGTTTGCTTTTTTGCCCGTTTTGAAAAAGTCCATTTTCTTGTTGGTGACGACAAACATTCCGGGCGAGAGGGCGAACGGATATTTGGCATTGCCTTCCGTCATCAAGCCTTCCGCGTCGGATACATTTTCGATCCGCACCTTGAATTTTGCTTCCTTCTTTTTACCCGTAGCCGCCAAAACATCCGTTTCCAGAACGCCGACAGCCAAAAACATCAACATTGAAATCCCAAAAATAAATTTTCTTAACATTTCTTTTTTTAATCTCCAAAAATATAAAGTTATCTCGCTTAGCGGCAAAAATTTCTCGCCGCTTTTTTCAGCCCGTAAATTCCAGGCAAAAACGGATTTATTCCAACAAAAAAAGATGGAATAAATCCGTTTTATGAAGTGATTTTATTGGTTGAAAAATTGATTTTTTTCAGAAGCGGTTTAAGTTTTTTT
>JBGTRS010000374.1:0-4839 GCA_041940665.1 Pyrinomonadaceae bacterium
GCTTTTTCGATGACCTGCAATTTTTCGTCCGAGATCAGATCATCTTCCGGCAGAGGTTTTTCGTCTTCGGGCTGAAATTGTTTATCCTCGTTTCCCTCGTATTGATAAAGTCCCGTCAGAGAAAAAAGTTTCCGCCGCTTTCGTTTGCGTATCTCGCTGATCGCCAAATTTGTCGCGATGCGGTAAATATAAGTCGAAAACGCATATTCGCTGTGATAGCGTTCGATCGCAAAATAGACGCGGACGAAAGATTCCTGGGCCAGATCAACGGCTTCCTCATAATCGTTGAGCATCCGATAGAGATAATTTGTCAATTGATTCTGATAGCGTCTGACGATCTCGCCGAACGCCTCGTCATCACCGTTTCTTGTCGCTTCGATTATTTGATGGTCGGACAATTCTTCAAATGACACGAGTTGAGACATACCTCCCGCGTCGGATTTTCCGATTTTGTCCAAAGCCATACACGCATACTTTTTTACAACAATTTTTCAGCTAAACCAAAAGCCGACTTACGTTTTCAAACACGCTTCATCTGCGAAAAAGTTCCAATTTCCTGCAATTTATCCTGATTATCGGATAAGTAGGTTTTCATCGCCGAACCACAAGAGACGGTGAGGTGAGATAGGATAGCGGTAAAAATAAAAAGTTACCGAATTGAAGATCGATTTATCAGATCTCAAAATCCTTTAAAACTTTCCCGGCGTCTCTGCGACTCGGCGGTTAATTTTTTATTTAACTTCTTCCAGATGCACGATAAAAAACAGAGTCTTATTCGTTATATCAACCGGAAACGATGCGAACAGCACGGGTTTACCGACGGCAAAATCAATGTTTTGAGCCGATAAGCCGACCTGTTCATACACGGTCGTCGCAAAACTTTCGCCTTCTTTGCCCGATGAAACATTCCTCATCGGAAACCTCATATTGAATCGGAAAGATTTAAAACCGGCCTGTTTCTCGGCTTCGTCAAAACCCTGATAAGTCCAATCGGCAAAGATCGGCATCTCGGATTCGCCGGAAAAATCCGAACTCTTCATAATGCTTTTATAGGCAATATTGCCGTTTTGTTTTATCAACTGAAACTGCGTTGATAAAACTTGATAATTTGAAAACCCGAAGTCATTTTTTATATCTGCAAATGCTTTGGAGAGATCTTTCGAAAGGTTCGATCCGGCATTTGAATCATTCGAACCGACCACCGTATATGTAAAAACCTTGTAGGTTTTATTAGATTCCTGACCGAAAGTATTTGCAACATTCATCAGTATTGCGAACAAGACGACAGACATAAAATACATTTTTTTCATAATTTTTCTCCTTTTTTGTATATGTTTCGACAAATCCTTTTAACATTCAACTTTTTGAAAAGTTGCAAATTTTGAATTTAAAATAAAAAAAACGTGCTTCGAAAAGCACGTTTTTTATTAAAACTGACCGATTAAAAATCTATGGATTGGCAACTTTAAATAATCCTTCGTTGACGGTTTGACCGAATGTGATCGTGGATATTTTCTTTTCCTCAACCTGTTTTCCGTCCGCCCATAAAACCGAACGATACGGAACTAAAGTTCCCTGGGCGTAATTGTGGTTATAAAATTTGCGGTGATATTTGATGCCGTCGCTTTCGTATTCGAGTTTCATTATTCGCAAAGATTTTTTGCTGATATAAAAGGTCGTCTGACGGTTTTGTTTGTCGGTGACGTTGACGACGTAGTAATCGACGCCCATATCCTTCATTTCTTTTTCAAGCTCGACCTTTGAACCGTTTTCCCTATATCTCAAAAGTGCCTCCAAACCGTGAAAAACGAGATCCTGAAATGAGTTGACGGTATCAGCCCGCGGCGAAAAAACCGTATTACCCAAAACCCCGAAAACTTTCTCGCCGTCATAGATCAAAGCATATTCGGCATTCGGAAATTTCTGGTCAAGCCGGATTTTTTCTTCTCCCAGATTGTCTCCACGCAAGATTCTTCTTTCATAGTCGGCTTTATTCGTTTTTCCGTCAGACCCGGTAATGGTCATTTCACCGATTTCGACGGTGGTTTTTCGAATCTGATCAATTCCCTCCCGTCCACGCAAGCCGCTGTAAACCAAAATTGACGATTCGGCAATACGAATACCGTCAGTTTCTTCTTTCGAAAGATTAACCTTTTGATTCTGATCTTTTTTATCATCTTTATTTTCAGCCGCGGCAACACCGTTTTGAGCCGCTACGAAAACGGCACTAAATGAAAATAAAGCTATGAGCAATAAAAATGTCTTAAAACGCAAAACTGTAAATTTCTCCTAAATATTTGGTTATATAAATTTTCTCAAGCGGATTTTATCACAAACATTGGAAATCAGCACTTGATTGAATGTTTACGACTGTATAAATTGATGTTTTTTGAGTAAATTAAGATGCTTTTTCTATTTTTTTATTTATAAACAAACGCTGAATTATGCTCCATATCGCCCTTGTTGAACCCGAAATTCCGCCAAATACGGGAAATATCGCCCGGCTCTGTGCGGCGACTTATACGCATCTGCATATCGTCGGAGCAACCGGCTTTCGGCTCGATGACAAAGCCGTCCGGCGGGCCGGACTCGATTATTGGGATGAAGTTCGGATCACACGCCACATCGAACTTGAAGACCTATACAAAGCTCTGCCGCATTCTCGTTTTTTATATCTGACGACCAAAACCGATCAACTCTATTCGGATTGGGCATTCAAAGATGAAGATTGCCTCATCTTCGGACGCGAAACCCGCGGTCTTCCCGAAGACCTTTTAAAAGAAAATTGGGACAGATGCCTGACCATCCCGATGCCGAACAAAAACGTCCGCAGTCTGAATCTTGCCACCAGCGTCGGAATCGTTCTTTTTGAAGCGATCAGACAACTAAATTCAAAAAAATAATTTCTGATTGAACAGACATTAACCTTCTGCGTTTACAAAACTTTACGAAAATTTCATTTGTAACAATACAACTTACAAATGCAAAAATTCATCGGATATACAGTTCATTATAAGGAAAGCATAATTTTTTGCTTTTCCGGAAAAATATTAAAAGGAGAAACAATGAGATGAAAATATTAAAGAGTTTTTTGATTTTATCAATTGCAATTTTAGGTTTTTCATTTGTGAATGTTGATGCTCAGGGTTTATCCGATAACCAAACACAAATTGAGAAAAAGGTCTATAAAGAAATTTTGAAGATGCCTTATTACGGTTTGTATGACAGCATCGGCTTTGAAGTAAATGGAAATACGGTAACTTTGCACGGCAAGGTCTATAACGCAACGAACCGCAAACAGGCGGAAAAAAGAGTTGCCAAGATCGAGGGCGTTGAAAACGTTGTCAACAACATCGAAATTCTGCCGCCTTCAAGTTTTGACGATTCGATCAGAATCCGTACGGCAAGAGCCTTTTCCAACGGCGGAAGTTTATACCGATATTTGCTCGGTACGAATCCGTCCGTCAGAATCATCGTTGATCGGGGACATCTAACCCTCGAGGGTTTTGTCAGCAACGAAGGCGACTACAAACTTGCCAATATTCTGGCAAAAGGCGTTCCGGGAACTTTCTCCGTAACCAACAATCTGATAGTTACGAAAGAAAAACCCTATTAATTCGATTGTGCAAAGCGAAATGCTTTAACCAAAAAAAGACCGGATAAATTTTGTCCGGTCTTTTCATCTTTAAATTTATCTTGAGCGGTTTATAATCAAGCAGATGACGGGAAAAAACCTCAGCTTTTATGCTTGGCTTTCGGTGGCAGCGGCGATCCTGACGATTGCTCTCAAAGCATCGGTTTACATTTATACAAATTCGGTGAGTTTTCTGTCGGACGCACTCGAATCTTTTATAAATTTGGCCGCCGCGATCCTTGCCGTCTGGATGATAAAAATTTCGGAAAAACCGCCCGACGACGACCACGAATTCGGCCACGATAAGGCTCAGTATTTTTCGAGCGGAATCGAAGGAACATTAATTTTTTTAGCCGCGATCGGGATCGTCTTTGCGGCAGTTCAAAGGATTTTCGTTCCGCAACCCGTTTCAAATATCGGTTTGGGTATAGCGATCTCATTTCTGGCGGCCTTGATAAATTTAGCAGTCGGACAAATTTTGATCAAAGTCGGCAAGGAAAAAGATTCGATCGTTTTGGAAGCCGACGGGCATCATCTGATGACGGATGTCTGGACTTCTGCCGGAATTATTGCGGCGATCGGCGTTGTCGGTTTTACAAATTGGTTCATCCTCGACCCGATCATCGCTCTGCTCGTTTCGGTGAGCATCGGCTGGACGGGATTTAAGTTGATTCGCCGTTCGGTTCTCGGTTTGATGGATACGGTAATTGACCCGAAATCAACCGAAAAAGTCATCGAAATTTTAGACCGGGCCGCCAAAAGATCCGGCATCGATTATCACGCCTTGCGGACAAGAAAATCGGGAGCGAGAAAATTCATATATTTTCACCTGCTCGTGCCGGATGAATGGACGGTCAAACGCGGACACGATCTGGCTCACGAGATCGAAGATGAAATTCTGCAAACTCTGGATAACACCGCCGTTTTCATACATATCGAACCGCTCAAAGACCCGGCATCTTTCGAAGACATCGAACTTTTCAGATAAACGGGTTTGCCTTTTCTTTTTCAATCATTCAGAATTTCCCTTTTATTTTAAGGAATTATTTTATGATCGAAACAAAAAACATCAGAAACATAGCCATCATCGCCCACGTTGACCACGGGAAAACCACTCTGGTTGACGCGTTGCTACAGCAATCGGGAACGTTCCGCGAAAACGAAGAAGTGCAGGAACGTGTGATGGATTCGATGGACCTGGAACG
>JBGTRS010000375.1:0-4825 GCA_041940665.1 Pyrinomonadaceae bacterium
ACATTGTAACTTAGGGGTGCGGAATATTTAGGTGTCACATTGTAACTTAGGGGGGTGCGGAATATTTAGGTGTTACAGTGTAACTTAGGGTGGATGCGGAATAGTTAGGTGTAACATTGTAACTTAGGGGTGCGGAATATTTAGGTGTCACATTGTAACTTAGGGGGGTGCGGAATATTTAGGTGTTACAGTGTCACTTAGGGGGGATGCGGAATAGTTAGGTGTAACATTGTAACTTAGGGGTGCGGAATATTTAGGTGTCACATTGTAACTTAGGGGGGGTGCGGCATATTCAGGTGACACAGTGCAACTTAGGGGTGCGGAATATGTAGGTTACACTTGTGTGTTGACACATATCTGCACAACAATGCAATCGAAAAAAATGCCATAGTGCTTGCCCCCCTCCCTTTCTCCCTTTCTCACTTTCTCCCTTTCTCCCCTTCTCCCTATCACCCCAATCACCCCTCACCCCTCCCCACCCCTCCCCCCCACCCCTCACCTCCCCTCCTCCCCCAGTTTTCTGGCCGTTGAAATTAACTATTTTTTCAGTAAACTTGAATTAGTTTAAGCAAAAGGCTATAAAAGTTGCAGAATTTCGGTATAATAAAAAAGTTTTTATCAAACTCAGTTTACTGAATTTAACTGCAGCTTTTTTATTTTAAATAACAAGGAAAAGAACAATGAAAAAATGCCCGAATTGCCAGAAAACCTTTGATGACAATATGAAATTTTGTCAGGCTGATGGAACACCGTTAGTCGTTGTTGCCGACAATCAGCCGAAGGAAGACCCGTATGCAACCGTGGTCGCTAAAAAAGATGATCTCGAAATACCCAAAGAGGAGCCCAAACTGGAACCGGAAGCAAAACCTGATCCATTCAAAACGGTTGTCACCCCGACCTCAACTCAAGATTCGCAAAAGAGTTCGGATGATGAAGATCTTTTGGAAATTCCGGCCGATGATAAAGACGAAGATGTTGATCCTTTAAAGACAATGGTGGTGAGCGGCAATACTGCAGATAACATCAGAGTAAATATTCCCGACGAAAAACCGAAAAAGGAAGAAGATCCGTTGCTCGAAACCGAAGAAAAACCGAAAAAGGACGATCCGAGCGAGGCTGCGACGATGATCTCGCCGGAGATTCCAAAATTCAGCGAACCGGAAATCGCCCCGCCGAGCTTCGGCGAAACGCCGCCTCCAAAGGAAACACCAAAGACCAGTTTGCCCGCACAAGAAGAGCCGAAACAGGTTCAGGAAGAACCGAAACCGACCCCGCCAAGTTCGCCGTTTGATTCGTCAAAACCGAAAGAACCGAAACAAACACCGATTCCTTCACCGTTTGATGATTCGATGCCGCCGGGTTACGCACCGCCTTCGACGCCGCCGTTCGAACCGCCGAAGGAGCCGATGAAACCGACGCCTTTGAATGTCGAGAAAAAAGAAGAACCGGCACAAACACCGTTTGCCGATCCGAATACTCCGGTGGTTGAATCCGATACGGAAGGTTGGGGCAGTCCTTCATCTCCTTTAGTAGGAGCAGATAATCAGGAACTTGAACAAAATAATCAGTTCGATACACCGATTCAAACTGATTCGGCTACCGGATCCGACGGACCAAACCAGACTCTCGCTTTTGTTTCTCTGGGATTGGGGATCGCATCAATTATTTGTGCATTGGGATTTGTCGGCGGAATTCCGGCAATTTTTGTTGGATTAAAAGCGAGGAAAAACGAAAAAGAAAATCCGGCGGAATACGGCGGAAGCACCTTGGCTTTGATCGGAATAATTCTCGGCATTGCCGGAACATTAATTTCGCTTTTGGCAATTATTGCCTGGGTCGTTTTATTCTTTGTTTTCAATTAAAATTCAAAATAGGAAATAACGAATTCGGATATAGCAAGATTTTGAAAATGAAAAAATCTTGCTTTATTTTTTTCAGGTATTCTGGACAAATTTCATCAAATTTTTTAATATCTTCGATATGAAATTTGTTACAAAAATTCTCATCCTTAGCTAGCCACTCGTTGAAATTCATTTCGGCGAAGTGGCGTTTCCTATCGCAAACTAAAACCAATAAACAATTTAATAACATTCGAAAGTGGATAGATTTTGCTATATTCGCTAAGATTGTTTTTTCCGAGCAGTGATTTAGAGGCGTTAGGTTCAAACAAACTTTGAACTCTAAACACTGAACTCTGAACACGAAAAACTATGGATGAGAAATATTTTGCAAAAAAGATAGAACGAAAATGGCAGAAGCGTTGGGACGAACGCGGCACGTTTGAAGCCAGGATTGATGATTCGAAAGAGAAATTTTACTGTCTGGAAATGTTGCCGTATCCATCGGGACGTCTGCACATCGGACATGTCCGCAATTATGCGATCGGCGATGTTTTAAGCTGGTATAAACGTCTGCAAGGTTATAACGTAATGCATCCGATCGGTTGGGATTCGTTCGGTCAACCGGCCGAACAAGCCGCGATTCAAAAGGGCGTCAATCCGCGGGGTTGGACGGAAGATAACATCAAACAGATGCGGGAGCAATTGAAAACTCTGGGTTTGAGTTACGATTGGACGCGGGAGATCGCCGCCCATCGCCCCGAGTTTTATAAATTCGACCAGTGGTTTTTTCTGAAAATGCTGGAAATGGGTTTGGCCTACCGCAAGGATTCGGAAGTCAACTGGTGTCCGAAATGCGAAACTACTCTGTCAAATGAACAGGCTTCGGGCGGAATCTGCTGGCGGTGCGGTTCATTGGTTGAAAAACAAAACCGACCGCAATGGTTTTTGCGGATCACGAAATATGCCGATGAACTTCTAAAAGATATGTCGCAGATCGAGGACGGTTGGCCGGAACGGGTTCTGACGATGCAAAAAAACTGGATCGGACGCAGTAAAGGGGCGTTCATCCGCTTTCAGATCGCCGGTTTTGAAGACCATAATGATGAAGAAAAGACCGTTGCTATCGAGGTTTTTACAACCCGGATCGATACGATCTACGGGGCGAATTCCGTTGTCGTCGCTCCCGATCATCCGTTTGTTGAAGAAAATTTGGCGGATTTTTCTGCTGAAGTTAAGGCAAAAATCGAAGAGATCAAAGCCGAACAGGCCAAACCGAAGGATTATGACGAGGAAATCGTCAAGGACGGGATCGCCACGGGTTTGAAGGCCGTCAATCCGTTCAGCGGCGAGGAAATTCCCATCTGGGTCGGAAATTATGTGATGATGAGTTACGGAACGGGAGCCGTGATGAGCGTTCCGGCTCACGATGAACGCGATTTTGAGTTTGCGAAAAAGTTCGGATTGCCGATTCGGGAAGTTGTAATTGATGCGGAGACGCGAGGACGCGGAGACACGAAGAACGAAGACGAATCGCCAATCGAAGCAGTCTTTACTGAGAAAGGCGTATTGGTTAAGTCGGGCCAATGGAGCGGAAAAGGTTCGGTTGAAGCAATCGAGGAGATGACCGGATTTGCCGAAGAAAAAGGTTTCGGTGAAGCGGCCACGACTTATCGTCTCCGGGATTGGGGAATTTCAAGACAGAGATTCTGGGGTTCGCCGATTCCGATCGTTTACTGCGATGCCTGCGGCACTGTTCCCGTCTCGTTTTCAGATTTGCCCGTTGAATTGCCCGAATCAGCACCGTTTACGGGTGTCGGCGAATCGCCTCTGGCGAAGGTCGAGGAATTCGTCAAAACGACCTGTCCCGAATGCGGTGAAGCGGCCACGCGTGAAACCGATACGATGGACACCTTTGTTGATTCGTCCTGGTATTATTTCCGTTATTGCGACCCGCACAATGCGGAAATACCGTTTGATCCGGAAATCGTCAACTACTGGATGCCGGTTGACCAATATATCGGCGGAATTGACCACGCCGTTATGCATCTGCTTTACACCAGATTTTGGACAAAAGTTTCGAAAGATCTGGGATTGGTTGATTTTGACGAGCCGACCAAACGTCTGCTGACGCAAGGGATGGTCGTCACCGATTCTTTTTACAGCACGGAGTATGAAAAATACGTGCCCGCCGAAGAGGTCGAGATCGAACGCGACGCGGGCGGCAAAGTGTTGGGTGCAAAACTGAAGGAAACGGGCTCACACGTCAAAGTCGCGGTTGAAAAAATGGGCAAATCGAAGATGAACGGGGTTGATCCGAATGAACTGATCCGCGGAAAAGAAGATGATCCCGCAGATGATGGATATGGAGCAGATTCAGTCCGGTTATTTTCGATGTTTGCCGCTCCGGTCGAAAACGAATTGGTCTGGCAGGAAACCGGCATCGAAGGTGCACTTCGTTTTATCCAGAGAGTCTGGCGTTTTGTTTACAAGTGGAAAGTGAAGAGTGATGAGTGGAGAGAGATTGATGCTCAAAACACTGATTTTTCCGGAGAAGCTAAAAACTTGAGACGAAAAACACATCAGACGATCCGGCGTATTACCGAAAACTTTGAAAGCGGACAGTTCAACACACCCGTCGCGGCTTTGATGGAATTGACCAATACGATGTATGACTCAAAGATCGAACCCGAAAACGCTTCTGACGGAGAATTGTTTGCGATGCGGGAAGCCAGCGAAAGCTTGATCTTGATGATGACTCCGTATGCTCCGCACGTTGCGGAAGAATTGTGGGAAGCGATCACGGGAAGCGACGCCGGAATTTTGGAATCGAACGCGAGATTTCCGGTTGCCGACCGGGAAGTTGCCAAAGAGTCCGAGATCGAAATCGCCGTCCAGGTCAATGGAAAATTGCGTTCCCGCGTTCGGGTTTCCGCTGATTCTTCCGAAGCAGATTTGGAAAATGCGGCGTTGGCTGACGAGAAAAT
>JBGTRS010000376.1:0-4785 GCA_041940665.1 Pyrinomonadaceae bacterium
CATTTTTGAGCGAAAAAACGTTGCGTTCGTTTTACGCCTGGTATCTGCACATAACGTTTTCAGTTCCAAAATATTTTCTTAAAATATTTTTCATAACGTTTTGCGTTCAAGCGATTTATGTTTAGAATCATAAATGCAATAAAAATTATAACAAACAGAGTTTCGAAATTTTAAGATGAAATCTAAGAATATCTTACTTACTGCAATTTTCGTTTTTTGCCTGGTATTTTCCGTTTTCCCGCAAGATGAAGAAAAGTTCGATTTTTACACACGCGGCGATTACAACCCGAATGTTCCGCGTCCGCAGAGCATTTTGCGGTTTGATGTCGGCGACCAGCATACGACTTACGCCCAGATGGAAATGGTCATCAACGCCATCGAAAAAGCCGCTCCCGACCGCGTGAAAATCTTCGACATCGGTCTGACGAACGAAAACCGGATGCAGCATATCGTCGCCATCTCTTCGCCCGCCAATATGCGGCGGCTCGATGAGATCAAGGCGAACAATGCCAAACTTTTCGATCCGCGAACGACTTCCGCGAGCGAGGCGAGAAACATTGCCGCCAATAATCCTCTGATCGCCTGGATGGCATATACGATTCACGGCAATGAATCGGCCTCGTTTGAAACGATGATGCAGGTCATCTATCAACTGGCCGCCTCGAACGAACCGGCGACGCTGGAGATTCTGGACAAAACGGTTGTTTTGATAATCACGGGCGAAAACCCGGACGGCCACGAAAGATTCGTTACCTGGTATAACTCGGTGGCGATGGGCGACCCGAATCCGGCGGCGTTCGAGCATCGTGAGCCGTGGTCTATTTGGGGCAGATACAACCGCTACCGTTTCGATCTCAACCGCGATAATGTCGCGACGACGCAGAAGGAAACGAAGAATATGCAGAAAGCGTATCTCGAGTGGCATCCGCAGGTCGCCGTTGACCATCACGGTCAGCCCTCGCAGTTTTTCTTTCCGCCCGCCGCTCTGCCGATCAATCCAAACTTACCGCAACCCGTCACGAATAAATGGCTCGATGTGTTCGGCCGGGGAAACGCCAAAGCGTTCGACGAAAACAACTGGACCTATTACGTCCGCGATATTTTCGATCTCTTTTATCCGGGCTACTGGGATACATTTCCGGGTTTGAACGGAGCAACGGGAATGACCTACGAAACCGACGGCGGCGGTTTTAAAGGCCTGCGTTGGCGACGCGACGACGGGACGATCGCCACTTTGCGTTCGGCAATTGCCAAACACTACGTCGCTTCGATGGCGACGCTCGAAACCGCCGCCGCCAATAAACAGGCGAGAATCGAAGATTTTTACAACTTCCGCCGCAACGCGATGGAAGAAGCCCGCCGCGAAAAACTAAAACGCATCGTCATCTTGCCCGAAAAAGACCGCATCAAAGCCGCTCACATCGTCGAAATACTGCGAAACGCCAAGGTCGAAGTAAAAGTCGCCGATTCCGCCTTTACATCGCGTTCGGCTCACAGCTATATGCAAAAGGATGCTCCGGCGGAAACAAAAACCTTTCCGGCGGGTTCATATATCATCGAACTCGACCAACCGCAAAAGACCTGGATCAAGTCCTTGATGGAACAGGATACACCGCAGGACCCGGAATTTGTCGCCGATAATATGCGGCGTTTCCGACGCAATGAGGTTCGCGGAGCCAATTCGCCCGACCGCGAAAGTTACGGTTTTTACGACATCACGGCCTGGAATCTGCCGCTCGCGTTCGGTGTTGAAGCCTACTGGACGGAAGACACCGGCGGCGGAAATGCGACTCTCGTTTCGGCGGATTATCTGGCCAACGCCAAAGCCGCGAGAGGAACGCCGCGGGCGAAGATAGCCTATGTCATTCCGTATGAAACCGATCATTCAGCGGTGATGGTTTTGCGTTTGATGAAGGAAGGATTCCGCGTCGGGGTTTCCGCCCGACCTCTGAATGCGGCGGGAAGAAACTGGGATGTCGGCACATTCGTCGTCCGCGTGACGAGAAATCCGGATACGGTTCACGAAGCCGTCGCCAGACTTTCGCGGGAATTGGGCGTTAATGTTACGCCTGCCAACACCAGCTATTCGGAAGAAGGCGACACGGGCATCGGCGGCGAGAACATCTATCAGATGTCCGCTCCGAAGATCGCGATGGCCATCGACAGCGGCGTCAGTCAGACGAGTTACGGTTCGCTCTGGTGGATGCTCGATCAATACGGCATTGAATTTACGGCTCTATCTTTGCGAAACATCCGGGGCGGTGCGTTGAAGGACTATGACATTCTGATCATGCCCGACGGATCGCCCGGCGGATATTTTCAGGAACTCGAAAAAGGCGGTGTCGAAACTTTGAAAAACTGGATCTCCGGCGGCGGAACTTTGATAACATTGCGGGGAGCTTCCGTGTTTGCCACGCTCAAGGACGTCGGTCTGACAAGTTCCGTAATGGTCGGCAGTGATGCCGATCCGCAGGCCGGAAAATCCGAAAAAGCCGACGAAAAAGAACCGGATGTAACCGCCAAACCGGCTCCGAAGGAAACACCGAAACCCGATAAGGCGACCGATTTTCCGACCCTGCCGCCGATCGTTTCGCCTTCGGCCAACCTCGGCAAAGTTCCCGAAGAAATCCCGGGAGCGATTATGCGTGCAACCGTTGACCGTACGACGTATCTAAATTACGGCGTAAAAGATAACGAAATTCCCGTCCTGGTCGCGTCCGGATATTTTTTCCGGTATTCGAAAGAAGGTGCGAACGCTCTGGTTTTTGAAGAAAACCCGAAAAAGCCTCTGACGATCTCGGGTTTCGTCTGGGAAGGAAACACCGAACGGCTTCTGCAAGGGACTTCGTATCTGATTGATGAAAGAAGAGGCCGCGGCCATACGATTATGTTCGCCGATGATATATTCTTCCGCGGCATATTCCGTTCGAATACACGCCAGTTTTTGAACGCACTTTTGTTTAATAAGACTTTTTGATTTGTTCATTGTCAGCGGTTCGCGGTTCGTTGGATTTTTTTGCATAAACAACGAACCACGAACAACTGACAACTAACCGAAATATGTTCACAATTCGTGCCAATCACAGCGAAACTACGGAATTTGAGGCGAGCCTCGAAAGAGTTCTCGAATTTTTTACCGATATCAAAAACTTTATCGAACTGATGCCGAGTATCGAGAGTATCCACTACGATAACAACGGCATCGGACATTGGAAGATCCGGGCCGATGTGCCGCTCGTCGGTTCATTCGTTGAAAAGTTTGCCGTCCGGGAAACCGAGCATTCCGAGGAAAGAATCGAATGGTCGCCCGCCGAAGGTGAAAGGTTTAATTTGATGCGGTTCGTCGCGGAATTCTTACCGAAATCCGAAAACAAAACGCTCGTCCAGTTTTCGCAAAATATCGAACTCAGGAGAAATTCCGCAACTGAATTTCACTTTCTAGCGGGGTTTGCCGGCGAAACGCTCATCAGCAACGAAATGACGCGGCGGGTCGGTGAAATGGTTAAAACCTTTCTTCAGAAAGCCCGTGAAAAACTGGAAAATTAAGACCGGAAAGTAATTGATTGATAGTTGTCCCCCAAAATGAATCTTGACTCATTTTATCTGGTGGGCTAGACTTTATATGTAAGGTAAGATCTTCCACGATTGAAAAGAAGCAAGCTTCAGAAACTCATATCGTCAGTTTTAATGTCCAAATCGTATAAAATCAGCATCGCAAAACACTATATATAATGGTTTTTCCCTGTTTTTTCACCCTTTGGCACAAGTCTTGCGTTTTCTTTTAAACCAACTATGCGAAATTTTTCGCATGTGAGGTGTTATATGAATTTATTTACCAGAATCGTCTGTATCGCAATAATAATTACGGCACTTGTTTTTGTCGCCTTTCAGATTCCGATCAAATCTCAGACATATAATGTCAAAGACGTTATCACCAATCAGGCCGAAAGGATCAGCGGCGACGAATTTAAAGTTACTACCAAAACCCCGAAAGGAGTGAAAATAAAAGCTGTAAAAAAGCCGGGTAACGGAATGCTCCGGGCGATTGATAAAGGTTTTGACCAGCTTTTTGCCATTGCCAAAAAGGACGAATATAACTATAAACGAAGCCTCAAACATTCCGATTACACGATTTATATAGCCAAAGCCGACCGGACAGAAAATTCCGCCGGCGAATATTCGCCCGATATTGCCGTCGGTGCGGCTCAATACGAAGGCACGAAATACGATCAGGGCGGTTATATCTACGCCGCCGGAATGGTTATTTCCTTCCGTCCGAACGCATTTTTGATCGCCGAACACAAAAAAGATTTTACCCGTGTCTCAAACGTCGTCCGCTACGAAGGCGAACATCTCGTGCTCTATCACAATGACCGAAAACTATTCAACGAGACGGCCGACCACAGCAAAGGCGGCGGACATCCGATCTTGCAATAAAATTTTTATTTTAGCCAAACCCACGGAATTATTTGTATTTGAATCGAGGTAATTGTAGACTTTCCGCGATTTTTCGTGGCGGATATTTTCCGTCAAAGGATCATTTTCAAAACACCGCGAACAATAAAAGCCTCTCCTAACCGATCTTCTGAACATATTCAAAGCTGCTTGTTTTTCTCCGGCAGTTGCAAAAGCCTGAGCCAATTTATATATTCCCCCGCCGTCCGATACATCGTTTTCAATAATTTCATTTTCGGTTTTCGCTAAAAGATTCGAAACATTTTGTTGCTCATCGGCAATCAAAAAAAGGGCGAATGCCTTGCCAATTTGTGTTTGCATCGAACCGGA
>JBGTRS010000377.1:0-4779 GCA_041940665.1 Pyrinomonadaceae bacterium
CCGCCGCACGCCGGGCAGGATATGGATAAAATCGCCGATCTTTAACTTCCGCAAGATCCGCGAAAGCTAAAGCCAGAAGGCTGAAATTTCCCGCCCCAGAAAAAACCCGTCCGAGCCTTGCGTTTGATAAAGCGGCATCAGGATAAGACTCGTTTCCTTTGCTCTTATTTGTCCGTTTTTATCCGTCGCCAGAACCTCGCCCTTTTTGACGGGCTGAAAATTCTCATAGCCCGGCTCCATTTTAAAGAGGTCTGTATCCGTGATGGCGTGGCGGTAGCGGATCTCGATGATTCTCTTCTGATCGTGCATCGCCTGCCGCAAGATCTGCTCTTGCTTTTCAACATCAAAATCTTCCGCCGGTAAAATCCCCGAATGCACCAGAGCCAGCCAGATCAAAGCCTCCTGACTCCTGGCGGTCATTTTATCGGTGTGCTGGCCGGCTTCAAAACCGAGCGTGACGAGACCGAGATTGCTCAGATATTCAAGAATCGTGCCGTCAAGCTGTTCTTCGATTCCGAGAAGAAAGGTGGCGGGAAATTTCCGGGCAAACTCGCGGTTGCGTAACGTATCGCCGATCATCGCAAACGGAATACTTTCGGCAGAAGTCGAATGCAGATCGAGGGCGTAAATCTCGTTCTCAGCGGTTGAAATGATCCTTTGCAGAATTTCCAGCAGTTCTCTCTGTTCGATGTCTTCGGCCCGATTGGTGGCAATGTTCGAATCGGGTCGGTTGACCGCAACTCTCTCAATCGTCCAGTGACGGTTCAGGTCGTAATCAATAAACCGCACGTTTTTATTGATCGCCCGCGTGTTTCCCGCCAGAAAATAAACCCTGCCCGTTAATTTTTCCTTCAGGTTTTCGAGTTCCGGCAAAATCCGCCGCATCGCGATGACCGCACTCGGCTCGTTGCCGTGAACGCTGCCGAACACGATCAAAGATGCTCCCGCCGCATCGCCGGTAAATTCGCCGATGATATGCTCGCCCGGAGCGATCGAAATTTTTTCCGGTTCTTCTTTTTCGGGGATTGAAATTGTCTGCATTCCAACAAAAGTCTAACTTGCCAAAATTTTGCCGGACTTGCAAACTTCCCCGCAGGCAGATTGGTCATTCGAACTCATCCCGCGTTATAATCGAAAGAAATTTTAACGAACAAAGGGAGAAAAAAAATATGACGGAACACAGACAAACGAGAGAACAATTGGAAAAACGCCGCGACGAGATCAAACGGGAACTCGGCGAAGTAAACGAAGACGAACGGATCGAACTCGACAACGATCTGGAAGAACAATCGATCCAGATGGAACAGCACGAAGTGGCGGTCAAGATGGAGCAAAACCTGCACGATGAACTGGTTGAGATCGAAGATAAATTAGCCGAACTCGATGAAGAAGAATAAAAATCAATTGTTAAACTGAACTGCGGAGCTGTTTTGGAAAACAACTCCGCAGTTCTTTTATTCGGTAAACTTGAGACTTTGCATCTGCGGTTCTTTCGGAAACCAGAATTTGGCGATCCAAAACCACTGCATCGCACCGATGACGAACAGAAATATCGTGTTTAGATAAAGTCCATCGCCGGAAAACGGACTCATTTCCAGATAATGATTCGACGCGATCAGGACGGGAACAAAGAAAAGACTGCACGGCAAAGAAAGAAGAAAAGCGAGAGCATTGAGTGCGAGAATGGAAGTTTCAAGTTGCCGCGAATCAAAACCGAACCAGTGAAACGCCAGTAAAACCAGAGAAATAACGCCGACCGCCGACCAGATCTGTTTCAGATTGAATTTATCTTTCATTTTTTTTACTCCTTAAATTTGATACTCGATTGGACACCGTTTTTTACGGATTTGTTCCCCGTCGGGTAAAATTTTCGTGATATAATTCGAGGGAATTTCACCAAAACAGATTGCAAAGTTTTATGACAAACGACACATTAATCGGCACGGTCAAAGGTCCGGGCGAACTGCCGCACGAATATCTGATCATTACCAGAGACAACGAGAAAACACGCATCGGCGAGTTCGTCTATTACACGGTCGAGATCGAAGGGGAAAAACGCCCGATCATCGGCACGATCAAGGGCCGGAAACTCGTACGGAATCTGCCCGATGTGTTTCTTTCCGACCCGCACACACCGCCCGCGATGATCTCGTCTCTGATCGGTCTGAACGGCGACGACACGAGCGAAATTTATCAGATCGAGGTCGAAACGATCGGTTATTTCAGCAAGACTCTGAAGGACTTCGTCAATCCGAGGATTCCGCCGAATCCGGGCGATGCCTGTTTTTTGGCTTCATCGGAAACTCTGGCGGAAATGCTTTCACCCAAACAAAAGGCGGAAGCGGGTTCGGCCCACATCGGTTCGCTTCTCACACGCGAACAGGGCGAAGTTCCGGTCGTGCTGTCGGTCAAAGATGTCGTGTCAACGCATCTCGCGATTTTGGCTTCGACGGGTTCGGGAAAATCCTATACGGCGGGTGTTTTGGTTGAAGAATTGATGAATCAATATAACCGTGCCGCCGTCCTCATCGTTGATCCGCACGGCGAATATCACACGATGCAATCGGTGCAGGGCGACGAGCAATTTTTCAGCGAAGACGGCTACAAACCGGAAGTTAAGATTTTTACGCCCGATAAGATCAAGGTGCGTTTTTCAACTTTGACCGAAGCCGACGTCAAATACCTTCTGCCCGAAGGAACTTCCGACAAGATGCATCATTTTCTCTCGCAAGCCTTCCGCAAACTGACCGATTCGCCTCTTGCGGATAGAAAAATGTGGGGTTATCACGACCTCCGCGATGCCGTCAACGAACAAAAATACGGCGACGAAAGCGGCAACAATCAGGGCAATGTTTCTTCGATCGACGGTTTGCTCTGGCGGCTCGACTCAAGATTTGATAAACGCGACGGAATTTTCTCGGACAATGAACATATTCCCTTGCAGGAATTATTCGCTCCGGGCAGATGCACGGTTTTGGAACTCTCCGACATCGAACAGCACGAACAGCAGGTCATTGTCGGCACTTTACTGCGACGAGTCAACAAAGCGAGAATGATGACCGTCCGCGAAGGCGTCGATTCGGGCGAAAATTTTCTCGATTATCCCGTTTTTGCACTCCTCGAAGAAGCCCATCGGTTTGCCCCGGCGGGAGCAAGCGTTGTTTCAACCAATATCTTAAAGCAAATTTTATCCGAAGGCCGCAAATTCGGCGTCGGTATCGGTCTTATCACGCAACGCCCGGGCAAACTCGATCAAGACGTGCTTTCGCAATGTATGACGCAGATCATTATGCGGATCGTCAACCCGATCGATCAGCAAACCATCGCCCAATCCGTTGAAGGTGCGGGACGGGCAATGCTCGCCGAACTGCCCGCTTTAACGAAAGGTCAGGCAATAATTTCCGGTGTCGGAACAAACACGCCCGTGATGTGCCGCATCCGTCCGCGTCTGACAAAACACGGCGGCGAAACCTTCGATGCCCCATCGGAATGGCTCAAATGGCATTCGTCCGACAAAAAAGATAGACGCGAACAGGAAGACGCGGTTTATATGAAGGAAACAAAGGAAAAGCCGACGGAAAAAATTGGGAATATAAGGATTTAATTAAAATAATACGTAATTATGAATGTCGGAAAAACAATACAAATATATTTACCTGACGGAAATCCAAGAAGTGTAAAAATAGCAGAAATCACTAGCAGAACGGTGCAAGCTATTCTTATACCGCGCCCTAAATTAGAGTTTATTTCAAAGCGGGATGAAATCAACAATGTAGGAATATATTTTTTGATAGGCGGGACTGATGAAGATTCAAGACCAAGTGTATATGTTGGAGAAGCTGAAGATTGTTTAATCAGACTTAAACAGCATAATAAGAGCAAAGACTTTTGGAATAATGCCTTAGTTATAATTTCTAAAACTAAATATTTTACAAAAACCCATATAAAGTATCTTGAATGGTATTGCCACGAAGAAATAAGAAAATCAGAAAGATTTCGGCTTGATAATTCCTCATTACCAAATTGTCCCTATGTGTCTGAACCAATTAAAGCCGATTTAATTGATAATTTTGAAACAATCAAAACTTTAGTTTCTACATTGGGCTTTCCGCTTTTCGACAAAATTGAAAAGCCCGTAAAACAAGATATTTTAATCTGTAAAGGCAAAGATGCTTTTGCAGAAGGAGAATATACAGAAGATGGATTTGTAGTTTTTAAAAACTCAAAATGTAATCTTTCAGAAACAAAAAGTGTTGGCGATTGGGTTGTTAATCTAAGAAAAAGACTTATAAAAGATCAAATTCTCATACAACAAGATAATTTGCTAATTTTTACAAGCGATTATGTTTTTGCTTCTCCAAGTGCTGCGGGTGCGGTAGTTTTAGGTAGGTCCGTCAATGGTTGGGTATCTTGGAAATATAAAGATGGAAAAACTCTTGATTTTGTAAAAAGACAAAATGAATAGTAATTTCCTCAAATGTTCCGTGAGGAACTATCCGAAAATAGCCCCGTCATTTATGGCGGGGTTTTGATTATCAAATTCGTTAAAGTCCCGTGAGGGACGGCTGACCAAATATGTTATCAGCCGTCCCTCACGGGACTTCATAATCTTTTCTTACTTTCCCCGCCATAAATGACGGGGCTATTTTCGGTTTATCCCTGCGGGATATTTGGTCGTGTGAAATATGGGTTAGTTGACCGCGTGAATAATAGGATATTTGGTTGTATAAATAATTGATTATTTGATCATTTGAATAACGAGACATTTAATCGTGTGAA
>JBGTRS010000378.1:0-4770 GCA_041940665.1 Pyrinomonadaceae bacterium
CTTCGGCAACCTTTCCGGCCAGTTCGGCGTTGGCGGCATACGCCTTCCGGTTTCGTTCGCTGATGTCCAACTCTTTTTTCATATCCTCGAAAGTCTTCGGAACGGCTTTGCCGCGACGCAATATGTAATAGTTCGAGCCGAATTTGATCGGTTCGGTGATTTCACCTTCCTTCATACTCAAAACTCGCTGATACGGATCATCCTGTTTGGTCGGATCGGTCGCCCGGCGAACCAGACCGCTGACGCGGCCGCCGTTCGGAGCGGTTCGCGGATTTTCCGACTGACCTTTGGCGATCTCGGCAAATTTTTCTTCCGAAACCGTTGCGTTGTCTTTTCTCAAGTTTTGAACGATCTCATTGGCCTTGCCCTGAACTTCCGCATCGAACTCATCCTTCGGCACACGCAAAACGATCTCCTGCACGTTGACGCCGGCCTGCCGTCTTTCTTCGGACAATTTATCGTATTGAGCCTTTAAGTCGGCTTCGGGAATTTCCAGTTTTTCGCCGACCTTGGCGGTTTCCAAAAAGATGTATCTTATTTTTTTCTGCGGAAAGTTTATGTAGTAATCCCTTTTATTTTCTTCAAAATACTTCTTCAACTCTTCATCGCTCGGATTGATCTTTTGAGCGAGTTCGGCCGCACTGATCGGCACGTAAGTTAAATTGAACTTCGTATTCTTGCGTTTGTAATCATTCAAGACCTCTTCTTCCGAAACGGTAACGCCGGCCGTGATAAACGCCTGAACTTTTCCGGCACTGATGCTGTTGCGGATGCTTTCTTCGTATGCCGCCACGCTTCCGGCGATGCGGATCGCATTCTGGTTGTATAAATCCTGATCTATCGGTTTGCCGTCGGGCGTTTTATTGGCTTCCCGGATTCGTTCGGCGAGTTCCGCGTCCGAGGCCGTCAGACCGAGCCGTTCGGCTTCGATCTTGATCACCTTTTCGCGGATCAGGTCTTCGATCAACTGACTTGCCTGCGGAGCCGGCTGTCTGGAATTTTGCTGAATCGCCTGAACCTGATTGGCCAGTTCGCCGACGGTGATATATTCACTGCCGACCGTTGCCGCCGTTTCCGAACTGGTCGTCAGATTGGCATCGGTTTGAGTGGTTGACAATGCCCCGAAAACGATCAGACTAAGAACCAAAAGGACTGAGAAAAGAATGAGAAGGAAATTTCTCGTTCTTTCCATACGTTTGAAAAACTTTAACATCTCTTTAAATTACCTTCGTTATTTCAGTATTTTTTACAAATTAAATATAATTTTGACAAACCGTGATTTTATCAACGGGTTTGTAAATTGTAAATTGTAAATCGTTAATTGTTAATTGGTGATAGCCGAATATCGCCCGGAAATCCGTTTGAATTAAAAGCTATCAACAACTTATCATTGACCATTTGCACTCAATTAAAAATATATGAATGGAATAGAATATCCGCTTTGGCTTTGGATTACATTTTTCGCCGTCGTGTTGGTCGCATTATTTGTGGACATCGGCATCGTCAATCGCAAAGCCCACGTTCCTTCGCGGAAGGAAACGTTTTTCTGGAGCATCGTCTGGGTTTCGCTCGCACTCGGGTTTAATGTCTTTGTATATTTCGCTCTCAGAGATATTTTCGACGCCAACGTCGCCGCATTCAAAGCCAAGGAATTTTTTACGGGTTATCTGATCGAACTTTCGCTGTCGGTCGATAATTTATTCGTCTTTCTGCTTATTTTCAGTTATTTCAAAGTCCCGCGAAAATTCCAGCACCGCGTTCTCTTCTGGGGAATTATGGGTGCTTTGATTATGCGTATGACGATGATCTTCGCCGGTGCCGAACTCGTCGAACGCTTTCACTGGATCATCTACGTTTTCGGAGCATTTCTCATCTACACGGGAATAAAAATGTTTTCCGACGATGAGGATGCCTTTAATCCCGAAGACAGCAAGATGGTTTCGCTGGCGACAAAATACATCCGGATCAAAAAAGAATACGTCGGCGGACAATTTATTACGACGGAAAACGGCAAACGTGCCGGAACTCTGCTTTTACTCGTCTTGATCGTCGTCGAACTTTCCGACGTGATCTTTGCCGTTGATTCGATTCCGGCGATCTTCGGCATCACGACCGACCGGTTTATTGTCTATACATCGAATATCTTCGCAATTTTGGGCTTGCGGACGTTCTTTTTTCTCCTCGCCGATATGGCCGACAGATTTCATTATCTGAGATACGGCCTGGCCTTTGTTTTAACATTTATCGGCGTGAAGATGATGTTCCCGCTCATCGCCCACGGATTGCTTTTGGCCATCGGCGTAGACAGTCAATCGGCTTTCGCCACATTTTTGACCGACTTTGAAAAAGGCGTTTATAAACAAGAGGTAATTAACATCTCTCTCGGCGTAGTCGCCGGAACGATCGCCCTTTCGATTATTTTATCTTTGCTTCTTCCGGTAAAGGGCGACACGCTCGAAGAGAAAATTTTTAAAACATTGGATCAGGAAACGGAAGATGAATAATATTTATTTTTTAGCCCAAATAGTTTAAGATAAGAAGGCAGATAAAATCTTTCAAATCTGCCTTCAGAACCTCAAAATCCCTTTGTCGCTAAATAAAATGTCGGATCAGAAGTATCGCAAATTTTATGTTGATTGGTGGGAAATCAAAACAAGCACCATTTATGGTGCCGTGGCGATGCTGTTTTTACTGGCGGGAATCATCGGCGGCGGCTACTGGCTTTACAAAAATAATTGGGTCATTCAACCGCCGAGCGACGAAGCACCGAAGAATTCAGCCCGTATCGTCTCCTTTGAAGGCGATGTCCGCATCATCCGGGTGACCACGCGAAAGACCGAAAGAGTCGTTAAAGAAACTTATGTGCAGGCCGGCGATACGATCCAAACGCAGTCGGACGGAAGAGCACAGGTAAAAATGATTGACGGCTCGATGCTTTCGGTTCGGCCGAACAGCACGGTCGTCATCCGCGACAGCAAATCAATCTTCGGCGGAACGAGCGTCCGCGTAAAACTCGACGACGGTCAGATCCGCGTAAAGACGGAAGACCAGACGGAAAGTTCGGATAATATCGTCGAAGTCAAGGAGGTCGAAAACCGTCTTTCTGCTCAAACCGAGGCCAGTTTTAATCTGAACGATACTGCCGACCGCGGTGAGATACGGATCACCCGCGGAACTATTGAATCAAATGCCGACGGCGTGAAAACCGTTATAAAATCCGATGAATATGCCTCGCTCGAAAACGGTAAGGTTTCTTCAAGAGAAAAACTCATCCAACCGCCGATCCTGACCAATCCCGCCAATGCCGAACAAATTATGACCTTAGGCGGCAGTAAAGCCGTCGCTTTCAACTGGAAAAAACCTGACGACGGCTCGGGTTTTACATATCATATACAAATCGCTCAATCTCCGTTTTTCGTCACGGATAAAATATCGGTCGAAAAAACCTCCATTGCCGGCACAAGCTACGGGGCGGGAAATCTAACCGCCGGAACATATTTCTGGCGTGTCCGGGCGGCCTCCGGTTCCGGGCAAACCAGTGAATGGAGCGAGCCGGCGAGATTCGTCATCATCAAACAGACGAGTTCGGAGAAAATAAGGGCAAGCGATTGGCAGGTCGAATATCTGGGCGGAAGGCTTTACCGAATTAGCGGAAAAACTCAACCCGGTGCAACCGTCAATATTTCGGGACGTGAAACCTTCGCCCGCTCGGACGGTTCTTTTCTCATCCAAATCACATCAAACTCTTCGACCGTTGCCGTTAACATCTACGATGAACGCGGAAACCGCGGCCGTTACAATCTCAATCTCAGAACCGGCCGGGCCGGTTGAAGAAAATTTACGGCAATTTTTTTTTATTAACGGCTAAAACCGAAGCCGACATCAACACAAAAGAAATCCACATCAGATCGGCTAACAGGAGATGCCCGAGTTGCATCAAGATCGGTGCGAGCATAAACAGCGTCAATGATCCAAAGGCAAGCTGAACCAAGACGAGAACGGTCAAAATATCCGCCCAACGCCTCGCCCAAAAATTCCCTTCCGCTTTTGATTTTATCCAACCGGCGAGAAACGCTAAGAATACGCCGACCAGAATCGAAAGGATCGGATGGCTGATCCGCAAACGCAGTAAGATATGCGAAGTGCTTGAAAAATCCTGTTTCAAACCTTCGGTCAAAGAGGTGGTTTCAAACAGCATCGAAGAGAGAGCCGCCAGCGAGCCGCTCGCTCCGACCAGGATAAATCCGAGCACGCCGAGAGCAAGAAGCCATAATACTTTCCCTTTATTCTTAAAAGTTATTTCATTTCCGCCGCTTGCCAGCCACGCCGTCAGAGTCAAAGCACCGATCAGAATAAATGTGTTCAGAAGATGTCCGATCGCCCAAAACGGACGATATGGCGTATAGGTTTCCGCCGTGTTGCCGGTCAAAACCAACCCGGCTCCGATGAGTGCTTCCGTTACGATAAAAATAAACGAGATGACCGCAAATTTTCTGATCTGTCTGCCACGTTCGAATTTCCGTAAAACCCAGATCATCAATCCCAAGACGATCAAAAAATCCAGACCGCTCATCAAACGATGAGAAAATTCGATGACCGTTTTCAGTTCCGGGGCGGACGGAATCACTTCGCCGTGGCAGGTCAGCCAATGCGTGCCGCAGCCGTCACCCGATTTCGAAGCCCGCAAAAACACGCCCCAGACGACAACAACGATGTTATAGGCGAGCACGAACCAAACTAATTTGGCGAACTTTGATAATTTCTTTTGCA
>JBGTRS010000379.1:0-2114 GCA_041940665.1 Pyrinomonadaceae bacterium
CGAATGCTCCGTTAAAGGGATCGTATTTGATCGAAAGAACGTGGGCGAGCGGCGATTTTTCAAATTCTTTCAAACGCCATTTGTAACCGGCTTTCGGGGCTCCGACCGGAATGTTTTCCGCGACATTCCCGGCGAAGGCAAAAACTCTCGTTTTCTCGCCGTCTTTCGGCGTAACCTGCAGAACCGCGACCGGATTGTTGTAATCGCCCGACTTCGTGTCCGGGTTTCCTTCCTGATTAAATGTAAAATCCGGCAAAAATGATTCGTATTCGATCAGAGTTCCGTCTTCCAAAGTTGTTTTTCCGTTTCTTTCCAATTTTACATTGATCGGTTTGGCACCATCAGTTTGAGGAGTCAATTCAAGATTCATCGTCCGGGCGTTGCCGATCGGAACGGTTTGAGCCTGAAAAAAACGATAGCCGCGATAATGAAACGGATTGTTCAGACTGACATTTGCTTCGGTTACGCCGTATTGCGGATCGTCAATCTTTATTTTGGTCAGCCAATCCAGAGTATTAAATGTTTCGATCGAACCTTTCGGGTCAATCAGTTTTTGCTGAATGTCCGTGCAGGTTATCGTAAAGGGAAGTTTGACGGCATAGCGGAACTGTTCGTCCAGATCGAATTCGATGAGTTGAATTTCATTAGTCGTCTGACCCGGAATAAAATTGACATCGGCATCGAAACCTGTCTGGTTGGCAACAAAATGTCCCAGAAATAAAGTTAAAAGAGCGACGTGAACGATATAGGCTCCGAGCCGGTTCAATTTTCCCCGTTCGCCGAAGACATATAAATTTCCATCTTTTTCCGTGAGCGTTGTTTTCAATCCGTTTTTTACAAAAACCCATTCGACATTTCTGGCAACATCTTTTTGACTATCCGCAAAAATTTCCAGTTCGGCATTGTCTTTGTGATTGAGAATCCATTTTTTCGTTGCCGTTAACTTCGGTTTGACGATGTATGACCAAGCGGACGGAAAACGGTCAATCGAAGCGAGAATTATATTCAAAGAAAGAATCAGGAGAATCAGATTAAAATACCAGCTGTAATATATGTCGAAAAATCCCAAAGCACCGTAAACGGTTTTTTGAGCGGGGGTTAATCCGGCGTAATAAGCGTCAAAACCATTTACATTCTGCTGGATAATGATCATACCCAGCATCGAAAGAAACACCAGAATACAGAGCAAAACCACACCGAATCTGACCGAACTTAAAAAATCAAGGATTTGATTTAGGATCGGCGGAGATTTGCGTTTAACTTGTGTCCTGGGTTTTGAAACCTCTTTGACTGATTCTTCTACTGCTGACATCTTTAATGCTTTTGAACGAATTTTACAATGTTTCGTTGTACTAAAATCATATCGTAGCGAAATTTATTTGTCATCCCCCGTAAAATTAGTTTTTCTGCATAAAAGAATCAATAAAATTCAGCTTTTAAGCATTTGGCAATTTTCTTTTCAGACTGTATTCTTTTGTCTATAACCTATCATTGCGGAACATTTAAATGGAAACAGCAACAGTAGAGATACAAGAAACAAAAGCGATCGGTATAAACGAAAAACTCGGTGCATATTTTGAACTGACCAAGCCGCGAATCGCGTTTATGTTGGTTTTGACATCGGCGGCCGGATTTTATCTCGGTGCGAATCAGGGTTTTGATATTTTTCTCTTTATCAATTCGATGGCGGCGATAACACTGCTTGCCTTCGGTGTGGCGACTTTAAATCAATATATTGAAAGAGATATTGATACGAAAATGGAACGCACCGCCAGAAGACCTCTGCCGACAGCAAAGGTTTCGCCGAATGAAGCATTGATATTCGGAATTCTGCTGTGTGTGGCGGCGGAAATCTATCTTTTGGCGGCGGTCAATACTTTGACGGCCGTTCTGGGTTTGATCGTCATTGTCGGTTATGTGTTTCTCTACACGCCTTTGAAAACTAGAACATCGGCTTCGACGGCGATCGGAGCCTTGCCCGGTGCGATGCCGCCTCTAATGGGCTGGACGGCTTCGGCAAACGAAATCACGCTCGGTGCCTGGTTTCTGTTTACGCTTTTGTTTTTATGGCAATTTCCGCATTTTCTGGCGATCGCCTGGATGTATAAAGAGCA
>JBGTRS010000379.1:2124-4768 GCA_041940665.1 Pyrinomonadaceae bacterium
CAATATGCCAAAGCCGGCATCAAGATGCTTCCCGTTATCGAAAAGGACGGAAAAATTACGGCTCAACAGATCGTGATTTTTACCGTGATGCTTTTTCCGATCAGTCTCGCACCGTTTTTCCTCGGAATATCCGGTGTAATTTATCTGATCGGAGCGACGATCCTGGGCATTTGGTTTTTGATCGCCAGCATCCAGACCGCCCGTGCCAAATCGGTTGAAAAGGCCAGAAAACTTCTGCTTGTTTCCGTTTTGTATCTTCCACTGATTTTCGCTTTGATGGTTTTTAATCACTAATTTGTTATGGAAGTTGGAACAGCCGAACCGATCAAAAAGAAAAAGAAAAAGCTCAGAAAACGATCTGAATTGAGCCGTCTGAGCGGATTCGGGAATGACGACGGAAGCAATGATAATCACGGCGGCGGCGGCGGCGGAAACGGCGGGGATAACAAACCGAAAAAAAAAGATTCCGAAAACACCAACCCTGAACCGACGAATAAATCAAGAATTTTAATGATCTTTCTGCTTGCTGTCGTCATAATGACTTTCGGCGGATTGATCGGTGCTTATGTTGTTCTTTCAACAAATCAGGCATTGGAGTGGAAACCGTTAACAAATTTGCCGATTCAAGTTTGGATCAGCACGGCTATTATTCTTGCGAGTAGTATTACATATCACATTGCCAAAACAGCACTTCTAAAAGATCAAAATGAAAGAAAGAAAAAAGGTTTTTTTACAAGGCTTTTAGTAAAACTTCCATTTCAGGTTCAGATTAGTAAGGCAACTATTCTTATCAACAAATTTAAGGTTTATATTTCAAAAATATTTCCTGCAAAAGACCAGCATGCAAAAGCGAAAAGATGGTTTTTAATTACCACCGTTCTAGGCGGTTTGTTTATCTCATCGCAACTGATCGTTTGGCTTGAATTATACAATCGCGGTTATTATATGACCGGAAATCCTTACGTAGGATTTTTCTATATCCTGACAGCGGTTCACGCGATTCACGTCCTCGGCGGAATAATTGCTCTCGGTTATATAATTCTGCGAACCTGGAAACAGACTTTTTCCGAAAGAGAAATCGAAAAACGGAAAAACGATGCGACAGCGATCGGTTGGTATTGGCACACGATGGACGGACTTTGGTTGCTTTTGCTGTTTTTACTCGCGTTTTATAAATAATAAATGGAAAATATAGCCGAAAATAAATATCAAAAAAGTTCGAAACTAACCATCAATCTGATCTCGATCATCGTTCCGGTTGTGGTGGCGATACTGCTTGCTTTTCCGAATAAACTCGATCTCGGTCTATGGACGAAAAACCTTCCGCACGTTATCGGAACAGTTAATACTCTAACGACTTTTGCACTTATCCTGGGCTTGGTTTTTATCAGGCAGAACAAAATAAATCTGCATCGGACGGCGATGATGACGGCGTTTTCTCTCGGCGGTGTGTTTCTGATTTGCTATGTAACCTATCATCTTTCCAACCCTTCGAATAAATTCAACGGTGAAGGATTGGTAAGAGGGATCTATTTTTTCGTCCTTTTAACTCATATTTTACTTTCACTTGTCGTTTTGCCGCTGGTCTTAAGGGCTTTGTATTTTGCTTTGACAAAACAATTTGAATCCCATCGGAACATTGTCAAATTTGCATATCCGATCTGGCTCTATGTTTCGGTAACGGGCGTAATAGTCTATCTTATGTTGTATCAATTGTTTCCGTCGAAATAGGAATTTTAAAAAAGGGGTTGCCAAACCAACGGTTCGGGGTGTATATTTAAAATGTTGAAAATTTTGAATACGCCGAAGTTGATTTTTCATTGTTAGTCATCACGGGGGAACCAATTTTTCGTAAGAGCGAAATAGGGGCGAAGCAAATATTGCGGGGAAACTTCTTCATCCCCAGCCCGACAGCTAACCTCGTAGGCGTGGCGAAGAAGATACGAAAAATTTGCCGTTAAAAGCACGATTTTTGAGTACTTTAGTGCCTTTTAATTTTTCAACGTGAATAGAAGACTTTCTTCAGTCTTTTCAAAGAAAAAAAGTTCCGAAACCGTTTGTGTGTTTCGGAACTTTTTTAGGTATAAGAAAGATTTTACTCAGCCAAAGTCAATTTTGAAAGGCTTATATTTTTTAGCGGAATTTTATAATTTTTATCGAAAGAAATAAATTGCGGCTTTTCCGGAACCTTTATTTTGAACACCTGTTCGCGTTTTTCAATCAAAATCTTTTCAGTCTTTTTTTCCTTCGACAAGGAAATTTCAACTTCGAGCGGCAGGATAAAGACTTGCGGTGTCAGATCGCTTCCCGTTTGTGTTTGCGAAACGTTGAGGATCAATTCCTTAGAATTTTTGTCATACGTTTGCTCTATTTCCACAACCGGATATTTATTTCCATAAACCCATTGTTTGAAAAACCAATCCAGATTTCTGCCGGATGTTTCTTCAAATACTTTTTGCAGATCGGGCGTTTCGACATTGGCAAATTTATGACGATTCAGGTATAAGTTTACTCCTTTCCAAAAGGCTTCTTCGCCGATCTCTTCGCGTAAGGTATGCACGACGGCACTACCTTTTTGATAAGTGACGGTGGTGAACATCGTATCATCGTTTTTGGCATCGGCGGAACGATTAAAAAGTCCATG
>JBGTRS010000380.1:0-4762 GCA_041940665.1 Pyrinomonadaceae bacterium
TAAAAGAGTCGCCGTCAAACTTCCGCTGGACGTTCAGGTTGATATTGAAGCGATTCAGCAGGAAGCGACGCTCTGGGAAAAAGCGAGCGGCCATCCGAACGTTCTGCCGATCATTGATGCCGATATCTACGACGGTCAGGTCGTCATCGTCAGCGAATATGCCGACGGCGGTTCGCTGGCCGATAAACTCAAACACGGCAAAGCTCCGGTCGAAATCGCCGTTGAAAAAACTATCGGAATCTTAAACGGGCTGGAATATCTTCATTCAAAGCAGATCATCCACCGCGACATCAAACCGCAAAATATACTTTTGCAGGGAAACACGCCGCGGCTCGCCGATTTCGGCATTTCACGGGCGATGAATACCGATACGATCAGTTCCGTCGTCGCCGGAACGGACGCCTATATGTCGCCGCAAGCCTTCGACGGCAAACGCGATGAACAGACCGATATCTGGTCGGTCGGCGTCGTTTTATATCAAATGCTCAAGGGCAGTCTGCCCTATCCGCAACAGCATCCGACCGAGCGTATGTTTGCGATCCTGACCAAAGAATTTGCTCCCTTAGGCGAAGATATTCCGGCGGATCTACGCGGGATAGTTGAAAAAGCGTTGGCGAAAAAGGTCTCTGAACGCTATCGAACCGCCGCCGAAATGAGAGAGGATTTGCGGAAAGTTCTAACGCATCTCCAACATTCGAGAATTTCTTCGGATAAACTGCCGAGCGGTGAGTTAAAAACGGCAGTTTTGCAAAACGAGGTGACGGAAGAAAGAACCGAAGTAAAAGACACTTCACCGACGAATCTGCCGACCGAAGCGATCACGCCGGAACAGAAGTCCGTTCAAACCGAAACACAAAAATCCGTTCAAACCGAAGTAAAAAAATCTGCGGAAGATCGATCGGTCGTAACTCAATATGCTCCGTTAAAAAAAGACGGGAAACAAAAAAGCAAAGCCAGGTTTTATGTCGGCGGCGTTCTTATGCTTTTGATCCTGGGCTTCGGAGCCTTGGGGTTGGGCGGCGGTGCGTATTATTACTACTACATATATCTTCCGCAGACCGGCGGCGGAAATGGCGGCGGCGGCGAAAAGATTGTCGGAGTTCGTCCAAGCATCGAATATAAGATCGGCGACATCGCCCGCGAGAATATCGCTCCGCACGCGAACATTTCTTTTACCGACAGCAAAGGCAATCAGATAATACTCAAACGCGGCGAGCTCATCGTCAAAAAAGGTGAACTCATCACCCCCGAAATTCACGAAAAAGTTTCCGCCGTCTATAATTACAACGATCTTTCGGGAGAATAGATAATAAATTTTCCGGGTTCTTTAAGGTTTGTTTTATCGTGTTATAATTGCAGGAAATTAAACGATAAAGGGGAAGTTAAAATGGACGGGAAAGAAAAAAACTCCACCGCCGATTCTGGCGAAGATCAAATTTACACATTAAAAAAAGGCGACAGCCCTCTGATCGCGACGGCAATTCACGACGGGCATCAACTTCGGGATGAGGTTGCCGGGATCATCAAATTGAGCGAGACGGAACAGCTTCGGGAAGAAGACCCGTATACGAGCTATTGGGTTGACGTGGCCGAAACGCAGATCGTCGCTCTGCGTTCGCGGTTCGAGGTTGACTTAAATCGCCCGCGTGAAAAGGCTGTCTATATGACGCCGGAAGATTGTTGGGAACTGGATTTTTGCACGGAAAAACCTTCGCCGGAGATCGTCGAACGTTCCTTGAAGGAATACGACGCATATTACGCGATGCTCGAAAAAGTTTTCACCGAAACGCGGGAAAAGTTCGGTAAATTCGTAGTTTTCGACATTCACAGCTACAACCACCGCCGCAACGGTCGCGACGCCGAACCCGAACCGGCAGAGGAAAATCCCGAAATAAATATCGGCACCGGAACAATGGATCGCCAAAAATGGAGCGGACTTGTCGAAAGATTTATCGCCGATCTCAGTTCGTTCGATTTTATGGGGCGAAAACTGGACGTGCGGGAAAACGTCAAATTCAAAGGCGGAAATCAAGTCCGCTGGCTCCACGAAAATTTTCCCGATGCGGGTTGCGGTCTGGCGATCGAATTTAAAAAATTCTGGATGGACGAATGGACGGGCGAAAAGGATCTGGAAAAAATGAAGGCACTCAAAGCGGCTCTCGCCTCAACCGTGCCGGGCGTTTTGGAAGAACTGAGGATTTTGTCGAACCGATATTAAATTGTGTTGAGATTTAATCAATTGCCACTAGCTTATGGTCTTTGAATATTTAATATCTCAATAAGCGGCTCACGCCGCCCGATTTGCGGAAAGTCTCTGACTTTCCGGCATGTTCGCCTCGGCATGCGAGGCTCAGCCTCGCCCTCTTGGGAGATAATTTGTCGAAATGGCGAGAGCCATTCCGCACATCAGCGGCCACAGCCCGAAGAAAATCTATTGGAACATTTAATCTTCAAAGACCATAAGCTGGTGTCAAGTTATAAGGTCAAAATGTCAATACAATCTGGTAAATACAAACTTTTATGAGCCGAGCGAAGCAAACAGATAAAGAAACCGAATCTATTTCACCTTTCTTGATCGAAGAAATTACGCAGAAATTGGAGGAAGGCGAAGGAGTCCGGGAAAGTTTCAACGGCGGCGGAAGACTTAATATTGATCGGCCTCTGCCGTTCTTGTGTGTTTACCGCACTCCGTCTTCGGTGAAAGATCGCGGCACGGCCAATCTGATCCTGGGCGAAGCTTCTTATTTGATCGCCGAGGACGGCCGCGATCTATCCGTTTTGATCGAAGCGGTTTCCAAGACTTTGGCCGATAAATTCGGAGCGTTTTTGATTATCGAGGTCTGGTCGGCCAAGGTCGCAGAAGAGGAACGAACCGATGAACTGACGACCGATTCAAAGGCGAATTTCAAAATCTTTCTGAACGAAACGAAGGAAATTCCTTCGACGGTCGAAACTTTGCAGGAATCTCTCCGGTCTCTCGACATTCCGTATTTTAAAACCGATGTCCGGACGATTGCCGGAAAGGGTGTTTCGCCGCCCGGAATGAGACCGCTTTTGAATAAAAAACAGATCCGTAAACTGAGTTGTCTCGTGATCGGGCTGGAAGTTCTGCCGATCTATCGCGATGCGAATACGGAAGAACTCTATCTTTCGACGTTGCGGTTTTTCCGCCGCAGTTTGTCGAAAGCCCTGCAGAAGACATTCTTCGAGTTTGTCCATGTCCAAACGCCGGAACGCCCGACGCATCCCGAAATGCTCGGCCGGCGGGTCGTCGTTGAGGCAGTCTGGGCGGCCGATGCGGAACTTTCCGCGTTGAGCGATAAGTTCAATTATCTGCTGGCGGTGACGCCCGTCAATTCAAATCAGGCATTTAAGGATTTCAAAAAAAACGGATTTGAAACCGATCCCGTTTTTCATTACCGTCTGCTGACGATCGATCCCGAAGACTTAAAACGCAAACTTTATCAAATTTCCTTCGAAGAGATCGAAGATTCGACGCTCGCCTATCTTTTGCGTGATAAACGCATCGAACTCGACCGTCAGATAACTCTCATCGAAGACCGCAACACGCCGCGTTTTCTTTATGAAAGCCTCCAGCTTTTTCCGCCCGTCGAAGACGAACTGATGGCTCTGGCCGAAAAGATTCTGCACAAACCGAAGCCGAAAGGCGATAAAACCGAAAAATTAAATGCCCGAAAGGTTGCGAACTTAGCGGAACAAGAGATCGAATACTATCAAAACATCTATCCGAAGATGACCGCCACGGTGGAGATCCGGGAAGACACGCCGCCGGGTTTGATGGTTTCGAGCGGGAACCTAATGGTCGGACATCGGTCTTCGATCTCCGAGGCGAGGATCAACGCTCTGCTTCAGCACGAGATCGGAACGCATTCGGTGACGTATTTTAACGGCCGCTCACAGCCTCTCAAACTCCTCTATTCCGGTCTGCCGGGCTATGAACAATTACAGGAAGGCTTGGCGGTCTTTGCCGAATATCTGGTCGGCGGTTTGAACTTTGCCCGGATGCGGACGCTGGCTGCCCGCGTCGTTGCCGTCCGCCGGCTGACAACCGGACGCAAATTTGCCGAGGTTTTCGACGAACTTCATAACGACTACAGATTTACCCAGCGGACGGCTTTTAATATCGCGATGCGAGTTTTCCGCGGCGGCGGTCTGACGAAAGATGCGGTCTATCTGCGGGGATTGGTTGAGGTTTTGGATTATTTGGGAGCGGGCGGCGATATTGAAACGCTTTTTGTCGGCAAAATGGGACCCGAGCATGTTTCGATCATCCGCGAACTGCAATGGCGTGAAGTCTTGCACCCCGCCCCGCTCGTACCCCGGTATATGACCTTTCCCGAAACTCTAAAGAGACTGGAAAAAGTAAAGGAAGGCATTTCGGTTGTAGATTTAATTTAAAAAATAGCTTAATCTTGATGCAAATTTTACGAACGAAAAAGGGGGAGATATGAAAATAAAAATTGGATTTGTCGTTAATGACCTAAACACCGAACATCCGCGATACACGACCACCCGGATTGCTCGGGCCGCCCGCGAAATGGGGCATGAAGCCTGGACAATGGGAGTCGGAGACTTTGCCGCCGAAACCGACGATCACGCTCACGCTCGAGCGAGAATGTCGAAAAATAAAAAACATAAGGACGGCGAAGCTTATCTAAAAGACCTGCTCGGCGAAAAGGCCCATCAGGAACGAATAAAGCTAGCCGATCTCGATATCTTAATGCTCAGAAACGATCCGGCC
>JBGTRS010000381.1:0-4743 GCA_041940665.1 Pyrinomonadaceae bacterium
CAAATATCATCTTTACTGTGCGGAATACTGCGGCCTGAATCATTCCGGCATGGGCGGTTGGGTCTATGTCATGGAGCAGAAGGATTTTGACAACTGGCTCGCCGGCAATGTTTCCGACCAGACTCCCGTGCAGATGGGCGAGGATCTGTTTGCCAACAAACTCGGCTGTGCTTCGTGCCACGCCGGCGGCGACAATCAACGCGGTGCAAAATTGGAAGGGATTTTCGGGAAAGAAGTTAAATTTGTGGACGGAAATACATTGGTTCGGGATGAACAGTATATCCGCAACTCGATCCTGAATCCGGGCAGTCAGATCGTCGAAGGTTTTCAGCCGATCATGCCGACCTTCAAAGGACAGGTAACGGAAGAACAGCTTGTCGCACTGGTCGCCTATATCAAATCTTTAAGCGGCGATACGAGCGGAGCAACTTCAGGCTCTTCGATGAGTAGTAGTAGTAGCAGTGGCAGTGGCAGTAACTCAATGAACAGCAATTCGGCGACGAATCAGCCGAGAACGAACGGATCAACGGGAAATAAGGAAGGTAAGTAGTTATGGAAAATGTGGATGCGAGAAATCTCGATGAAATGAATGAAGAACCGCAGGTCAATTATTTGACCAACGGGTTCAGTTTGAAGTCCTGGCTTCTGACGAAAGACCATAAACGCATTGCGATTATGTATCTGATCAGCGTTTCCGTCTTCTTTATGATCGGCGGTCTTTACGCCGCGGCGATTCGGCTCGAACTTCTGACGCCGGCCAGCGATCTGCTCGAATCGGGAACATACAACAAGGTCTTTACCCAGCACGGCGTCATAATGATCTTTTTCTTTCTGATTCCGTCAATTCCGGCGATCTTGGGGAACTTTCTGATACCGATTATGATCGGGGCGAAAGACCTCGCGTTTCCGCGGATCAATCTCTTGAGTCTCTACATCTATTGGGTCGCCGGTGCGTTGGTTTTGTGGGCTTTGATGCAGGGCGGGGTTGATACGGGCTGGACATTTTACACGCCGTATTCGACGACGTTTTCCAATACGTATGTGATGGCGGTCGGTTTGGCTGTCTTTATCAACGGATTTTCGTCAATTTTAACGGGACTGAACTTTATCGTCACCGTTCATACGATGCGGGCACCGGGGATGACCTGGTTCCGCTTGCCGCTGTTTGTCTGGGCACATTATGCGACTTCGCTGGTGATGATGCTCGGAACGCCCGTTATCGCCATCACGGTTTTGCTCCTGGCGTTGGAAAGATTTACGCAGATCGGAATTTTCGATCCGGCGATCGGCGGCGATCCGATCCTCTTTCAGCATCTGTTCTGGTTCTATTCGCATCCGGCCGTCTATATTATGATCCTGCCCGGAATGGGAGTTATCTCGGAACTTATTTCCAACTTCGCCCGCAAGAAAATCTTCGGTTACGAATTTATCGCCTTTTCCTCGATCGCTATCGCCGTTTTCGGTTTTCTCGTCTGGGGACACCATATGTTCGTTTCGGGACAATCGATCTATGCCGGTCTTGTCTTCTCATTTCTGACAATGGTTGTCGCTGTGCCGTCGGCGATCAAGATGTTCAACTGGACGGCGACGCTTTACAAAGGTTCAATTTCTTACGATACGCCGATGCTTTACGCCCTCGGCTTTATGGGCTTATTTTTGATCGGCGGTCTGACGGGACTTTTCTTGGGAGCGATCGGTCTCACGGTTCACCTGACCGACACATATTTTGTAGTTGCCCATTTCCATTACGTCATGGTCGGCGGACAGGTGATCGCCTATCTTGGCGGAATTCATTACTGGTGGTCGAAGATGACCGGACGGATGTATTCAGAATTCTGGGGCAGAATCTCGGCGATGCTCGTCTTTATCGGGTTTAACCTGACATTCTTCCCGCAGTTTATTCTCGGTTATCAGGGAATGCCCCGCCGATACGCCGCTTATGCGGAAGAACTGCAGGTTTTAAATGTCTTTTCGACCGCCGGAGCATCCGTGCTCGGAGTCGGAATGACTCTGCCGGTTATCTATCTGACGCATTCACTGATCTGGGGCAAGAAAGCACCGGCCAACCCGTATATGCATCCCGGTCTGGAATGGCGAACTTCTTCACCGCCGCCGACCTTCAATTTCGATGAAACTCCGGTCATTACCTGGGAACCGTATTCATTCGGCGAAGACAGCGGTCTGGATTTTGAAGAAGCAAAAAGAAGAGAAAGGGAAATTTCGCCGACAGCCTAAGCTTCGGTTGGCAGAGGGCAGTAGCAGAGGGCAGTAGTTAGAAAATTTGAGTAAATTTTGAATTCGGAAAAGGTTTTGTTTGACGAGGAGAAATCCGAAATCCAAAATCCAAAATCCAAAATCTAAATATGGCAGAACATAAACACGACGATCATTATCATCCGCCCGGACTTCAGCATCAGTTCGATGATATGGGACAGCAGATGGATTCCGTAACTATCGGGATGTGGGCATTTCTCGCTCAGGAAATTATGTTTTTCGGCGGAATGTTTACGGTTTATCTGGTCTTTCGTTCCAAATTCCCGATGGCGTTTGCGGCCGGCAGTAACCATTTAGACCCGTTTTGGGGCGGTTTGAATACGCTCGTTCTCATTGTCAGCAGTCTGACGATGGCTCTGACGGTCTATTATGCCCAGAAAAGCAACCGCAATATGCAGGTCTTGATGATCATTCTGACGATGTTTTTCGGTTCGGTCTTTTTGGGTGTCAAAGCCATCGAATACAGCGGCAAATGGGATCACGGACAGATTCCCGTGGACGGCTGGAACAAAAAGGTCAAAGAGGGTGAACATAAAGAAACAGCCGGTCTGACATTGCCGTTTGAAACGAAGGCCTCGGCGGCCGCACCCGGCGGCGAGGGCGGAAAGGTGCACGCCAATCCGACCGGAGAGTTTCACATCGCCGAAGATTATCCGGAAGTTACCAAGATCATCGAGATAATCAATAATCAGTATAAAGAACCCGGTCACGGCTTCTTAACGGAGAGCGAGCAGATCGGATATTTTTCCAACGGCGAATTCGACAAGGAAAAATTTTCCGATAAGGTGCAGATCTTCTTCTGGATCTATTTCGTGATGACCGGCCTGCACGCTCTGCATATGGTCGTCGGGCTCGGCCTTATGCTCTGGCTTTTGTATAAGGCCTGGCGGGGAACATTTTCCGCCGAGTATTATTCGCCGGTGGAAATTTCGGGACTCTACTGGCACTTTGTGGATATTGTCTGGATTTTTCTATTTCCCTTACTTTATTTACTTGGCCGACACTTTTTGGCGAGCGGAGGAGGACATTAATTTATGAGTGAACACGGAGAAGAGCACATCGGGATTCCCGGCTATATCGGAGTTTTTCTGGTATTGGTGGTCGGAACAATCTTAACCTACGCCGTCGCTTTGTTCGATCTGGAAATAATCTTTCCGGGAGCAAATACGCTTGTGGCGTTATTGATCGCCTTTACGAAAATGACTTTCGTCGTTCTGTTCTTTATGCACGTCCGCTGGAGTTCTAAACTGATCTGGCTGGCGGCGGTTTCGGGCTTCTTTTGGCTGGCGATTATGTTTGCATATACGATGCAGGATTATCTGACACGCTCGATTATCGGAAGATAAAATCACCCGGCAGTCGGAAAAACCAAAATATAAATCTAAAAGATGCGGCATTTTGAGAAGCAAAAATTCTCTCGTGCCGCGTCTTTTGTTTTTCTGATAAGAAAAAAAACAAAGCGTATTTAAGTTTATTTATTGGAATAAATAACGGTGAAAAGGCGATAGTTATCTGGCAGAAAGTTTAACCGTATTAAAAGAGTTCATATCTTTTAGAAATCATATAATAACGCCTGCAATTAGGTTTTGAGCTTTTGTTTGTGGTATTATCGTCGCTTTGATATTAGGTGTTAAGAACGCTTTATTTTATAAGTTTTTGTGAGAGTATTTTTAAGACAACAAGTGAAAACTTGTGGACATCCAAAATTTCTGATGTTTAAGCAAAATCCCCTTTTAAAATTAAATATTGTTTTTATAATTTTTATCGCGATTTTCCTAAGCGGTTGTAAAAATCCCTTCTCTCCGAAATCAAAACAAAAAACGGCCTTACTTCTGGAAACCGATAACGCGACGCAGGCCGAACTGCTCGGGCAGATAAATTATTTTGCCAAGGTTGATTCGATGTTTGCCAAGATGTATCTGAAATTTGAGGATAATTCTTACGCCGAACTCGGAATTGCTGAAAAATATAAAACCGCCGACGGTGAGATCGTCGTTCAGCGTCCGGCCAATATCTTATTAAAGGTAAAAGTTCCGATCATTAAAACCGATGTCGCTCAGATGGCTTCCAACGGTGAGATATTTTGCGTCGCGGTTTTGCAGGACGGCGGCAGCGGAAAATACAAAAAATTCGTTTGCGGAAAAAATGCCGTGGATTACACGCTTTTGCAGAAAAACCTGACCGAAGCGGAAAACGGCGACTCCAAAGAATTAAAGAAAAACGTCAATGCCTTTGCCAATTTGCGTCCGCAACATTTTACCGATGCCGTTCTGGTTCGCCCCGTTGATACAGATAAATATGTATATTTGCAAAGCACGACCGTTCAGGAAGAAATAGATTTTGATTTGATGAAGAAGAAATCGCCGTTGGGTTGGGTTTTGCGTGGTTATTATCTGATCGATGAATACAACAAAAACGGCGACGGCACGATGACGATTTCAAGGCGTTTTTGGTTTGACCGGGTCGGCG